>NZ_DATBNB010000484.1 GCF_036554565.1 Longimicrobium sp.
CGGTGCAGACCCCGTCGACGACGGCGTCGGCAGACGTGGCGGGACCCAGTACCCCGACCCCCGCAGCCGATTCCATCGACCGCAAGCTCGCGCAGTACACGTCCGTCCGCCTGACGACGGACCTGCCGCTGAGCGCCCGCGACCGGCAGATCATTCCGCTGCTGATCGACGCGGCGCGCGAGACGGACGCCGTGTGGCGCCAGCAGACGTACGGCAACCTGGACTCGCTGGTGGCGAGCATCCAGGACCCGCGGGTGCGGCGGTACGTGGAGATCAACTACGGGCCGTGGGACCGGCTGGCGGGGAACGCGCCGTTCCTCCCCGGCGTGGGCCCCAAGCCCGAGGGCGCCAACGTGTATCCGGCGGACATGACCAAGGAGCAGTTCGAGGCGGCCGTGGCCGGGGGCGGCGCGCGGGCCGACTCGCTGCGCGGGCTGTACACGCTGGTGCGGCGCGACGCGGGCGGGCGGCTGACGGCGGTGCCCTACAGCCGGGCCTTCCGGCCGAACATGGAGCGCGCGGCGGCCCGGCTGCGGCAGGCCGCCGCCCTGGCCGAGGACCCCGGCTTCCGGCGCTACCTGGAGCTTCGCGCCGCCGCCCTGCTGACGGACGACTACCAGCCCAGCGACCTGGCCTGGCTGGACATGAAGAACAACACGCTCGACGTGGTGATCGGGCCCATCGAGACGTACGAGGACGCGCTGTACGGATACAAGGCCTCGTACGAGGCGTACGTGCTGGTGAAGGACCTGGAGTGGAGCCGCCGGCTGTCGCGCTACGCGGCGCTGCTGCCGGCCCTGCAGCGCGGCCTTCCCGTCCCCGACGCGTACAAGCGCGAAACCCCGGGCACCGACAGCGACCTGAACGCGTACGACGTGCTGTACTATGCCGGCGAGGCCAACGCCGGCTCCAAGACCATCGCCATCAACCTGCCCAACGACGAGCAGGTGCAGCTGCAGAAGGGCACGCGCCGGCTTCAGCTGAAGAACGCCATGCGCGCCAAGTTCGACCGCATCCTGGTGCCCATCGCCACCATGCTGATCGCGCCGGACCAGCGGCGGCACATCACCTTCGACGCCTTCTTCGGGAACACCATGTTCCACGAGGTGGCGCACGGGCTGGGGATCAAGAACACCATCAACGGCGGCGGCACCGTCCGCGAGGC
Organism: Longimicrobium sp.; assembly: GCF_036554565.1. NCBI lineage: Bacteria > Pseudomonadati > Gemmatimonadota > Longimicrobiia > Longimicrobiales > Longimicrobiaceae > Longimicrobium > Longimicrobium sp. Next base: position 1,166 of record NZ_DATBNB010000484.1, read on the forward strand.
GCTGAAGGAGCAGGCCAGCGCGCTCGAGGAGGGCAAGGCCGACGTGCTGGGGCTGTACATGCAGGTGCAGCTGCAGGAGATGGGCGAGCTGCAGGGCGACGCCATGGACAGCTACACCACATTCCTGGCCAGCATCTTCCGCTCGGTGCGCTTTGGCGCGGCCAGCGCGCACGGGCGGGCCAACGTGGCGCGCTTCAACTACTTCCAGGAGCGCGGCGCCTTTGCGCGCGACGCGGCCACCGGCACCTACCGCGTAGACCCGGTGCGCATGCGCCAGGCGATGAACGCGCTCTCGGAGCAGATCCTGCGCTTCCAGGGCGACGGCGACTACGCGGGCGTGCAGGCCTTCATGGCGCGCTACGGGCAGATCGGCCCCGAGCTGCAGTCCGACCTCAATCGCCTCGCGACCGCGGGGATCCCGGTGGACGTGGTCTTCGAACAGGGCACCGACGTCCTGGGCCTGCGGTAAACAGCATCACGCAGAGGACGCAGAGGTAGAAAAGAGAGGACGCAGAGGAAACGATCTTTTCCTCTGCGTCCTCTCCGTTTTCTCCGCGTCCTCTGCGTGATGCTCTTCACGTCAGCGCATCAGCGCGACCCGTTCCTCGGCGCGCGCACCGGCAAGGGGCGGCACGGGAAGCAGCGGGGGCAGACCGCCGCCGCGGCGGTACACGTCGGGGTGCAGCGTCAGCGCGCCGCCGCGCACCTCGTTCAGCCGGTACTCGATGCGCACGCGCACGCGGCCCGAAAGGGCGATCTCGCGCGTCTGGCGCGGGTTGTCGGCCAGGCGCTGCACGGCCGCGTCGCTCACCGGCGCCCCGTCGGCCCGCAGCACCAGCCGCGCCAGCTCCATCACGTCGGCGTTGCGCATGCGGATGCACCCGTGCGAGGCCGGCCGGCCCAGCGCGTGCTCGTTGCGCGCCGGCGTGCCGTGCACGTAGTAGTCGCGGAACAGGTGGATCTTCACCCGCCCCATCGGGTTGCTCCATCCGGGGGCCGCGGCCCGCTCGTCGCGCGCCCACGCCGCGTCGGGCGGCGTCCACGACGGGTTCCACACCATCCGCCGGATCGCCGCCTCGCCCGTGGGGGTGGCGTGCCGCGGCGTGCCCACCGAAACCGGGTACGAGCGGATGCGCTCCCCGCCCTGGAACACCTCCAGCCGGCCGGCGGGGATGTTGACCACGATGTCCATGGCCCCCTGCGCGCGGGCGGGGGCGGTGGCCAGCAGCGAAATCAGCAGCCCGGGGACGGCCCGGCGAATCGAGAACATGGTTCGGCTTCCGGATCAGGGTACGTGGTGCCGCGTGTCGTGCTCCAAAGCTGCGGCACCAGGGGCGGAGGCGCGCCGGTCATTTGACCCATCCCGCGCCCGCCGCCCGCATCCCTACGTCGGACGCCCCGCTCCTGTTTCGGCGACCCGGGGGCTCGCCGAACGCGAAGCTTGCCCCCGGCCCCGGGCCGAACGCACATTGCGAAACCGCCCGGCGCTGGCCCGCGAAGTGCCGTTCAAATCCGGGCGTCGCCCCTGTCCCCCGGATGAGGAGGTGGTACCATGAGGATCAGAACGTTGTTCGGCTGCCTCGTCGCGTTCCCGCTGCTCTACGGCTGTGCCCACCACGCGTCCGGGAGGGACGCCGGCCGGCCGGAGGCCCAGTCCCGCCGGATGCTGGTCATCGAGGAGGCGCAGCTCACCCGCCGCGCCGGAACGCTCCTCAGCGTCATGCAGTACGCCGCCGGCCCCATGGAAATCCGGGAAACGCACGGCTGCCCGGAGATCACCCTCCGAGGAAAGAAGCGGTTCCACGGCGCGGCGACCCCCAGCATCTACGTCAACGGGATGCACGCCACCAACACCTGCGTCCTAAACGACTTCCTGGCGGCGGACGTGAGCCGGGTAGAGATCTATCCCTCCGGCGTCACCAGCCGGCCGGGGTACGTGAACTCCGCCGACGGCCTGATCCTGGTGTTCCTGGTGGGCTCCGAAGAACCCGGCGCACGCTGACGCCGTCCGGCAACGGACGCCCCCGAAACGGAAACCGCCGCCCGGCCATCACGGCCGGGCGGCGGTTCTGCGTACCTCCCTGGCGAGCTACCGCCCGCCGGAGCCGGCCAGTGCACGCTGCGACAGGAGCTCGGCGATGCGCTTTTCCAGCTCGCCGGTGGTCCTGCACCGGGTCGAAGGCCCGCTCACCGTCTGCGACGTGGCCTCCGCCGAAACCGTGCTCGAAACCTCGCTGCGGTCACCCACCGCCCGAACGTGGCTGACGGCGGCGAACTCCACCCGGTAGGTATTCGCGATCGGCAGCCCGCCGGCCCCGCTGCCGCAGTCGAAGTACGTCGAGATCCGCACGCCCGCCAGGCGGCCGCTCTCGGTTTGCGACCGAACGCCGAACAGGCGGTCGTTGGCGTCCAGGACCTCGCCGCGGATCCCCAGCTCGCGGTACACGGCCGGCAGCGCCCCCCAGGCCGCCTCCAGCGGCAGCGGGAGCGTCTGCGTCGAGACGCGGGTTTCGGTGTTGGTCGAGATGCTGAAGTCGCCGCCCGGGGTGGTAACGCGCGTCGTTACGGGAACGCTCGACTCCACGGTGACGGTCCGGCCGTTGGATGCCGACGGGGCGCAGGCGGCCAGGAGCAGCGCGGACAACGCGAGAATGCGCATGGGAACACTCCCTTCGGGGGGAAGGAAAAGGGCGCGCGCGTAACCGCGCGCGCCCCGGAGAAAGACTCGGCGCGGGGGCATCCTGGCGGACGTCCCCGGCCGGCCGGTCACATCAGAGCTTGTCCCACCACAGCTTGGCGGTCTGCTCGTTGGCCGCCCCGGTGATCCCCTGGCGCGACTGCGCCTCCTGCAGGTTCGCGGCGTTGAACGTTTCTTCCGAGAACGGATACGGGTACCGCGCGGGAATGCCGTTCTGCAGCACGGCGTTGGGCCCCGGACGAAGCACCGGGTTGTCCAGGCGCCGCACTTCGGCGTACGCCTCGAGCCCCTGCCCGTACAGCGCGATCCACTTCTGCAGGCCGATGAGCGGCCGCCAGTTGGCCGCGTTCCACGTCACGCGGGGCTGGGCAAGGTAGGCCTGGGCATCGGCCTCGGTGGCACCCCAGCGGACCATCGACGCGGTGACCGCCGCATCGTACATGGCCTTGGCGTTGTCGGCGGTGAAGCCGCGAGCCGCCGCCTCGGCACGCAGGAAGAGCACCTCCTCGTACGTCAGCACCGGCAGGCAGGCGGTCTGGGCCAGAAGCGCCGTGCCCGGCTGCGAAACCTGGGTGAAGCCGTAGTTGTTCGCGGCCAGCCCGGCCGGCAGCCCCTCGTAGTGCTTCTCGCCCGCGGCCAGCGTCCGGCCGCCGTACGTCTTGGTGGCGGTGATCGGCTGCGCGTACGCCGAGAGCCGCGGGTCCGAAAGCGACTTCAGGGTGTCGACCAGCACACGGCCCACGCGGTAGTCACCGGGCCGGCTCTGCCAGTAGGTGAACCACGGGTTGCGGGTGGTCGAGGTGTAGCAGATCTGCGCGTTGTCGGCCGCCGACGTGAACACGCCGCCCGGTCCGGCCAGCGCCGCCACGAACTCGGCGCGGGCCTTGGTGGGGTTCACGTCCGCGATGCGCATGGCCATGCGCAGCCGCAGCGAGTTGGCGAACTTCTGCCACTTCGCCGCGTTCCCGCCGTAGATCAGGTCCTGGGCGCCCAGCGGGTTCTCGCCCGTCTTGATCAGTCCGGCGGCCGCGGTCACGTCGGCCAGCATCTTGTCGTAGATCTGCGCCTGGGTGTCGTACTTGGGCGTGATCACACCGCCCTCGATCCCCCCGAACGCCTCGGAGTACGGCAGGTCGCCCCACATGTCGGTGAGGTTCTGCATGGCCCACGACTTCATGATGAGGCCGGCGGCCTGCACGTTGGGCTCGCCCTCGGCTTCGCCCAGCCGGGCGACCGTGTGGAAGTCCATCACGTAGCCGGAATACGCCTCGCGGAACAGGAGGTCGGTATCCGCGGAGCGGTACAGGTACAGGTCTTCCTCGGCGTACTGGATCTGGGCCAGGTGCTGCACCAGCACCTCGCCGTAGCCGAAGTTGAAGCTGGACCCGAGCAGCCGGTCCGCCGCGTCCTGCTGGCCGTCGGTCAGCAGGAACCGGGCGGGAACCTCGGTCGGGGCGTTCGGATCTTCGTTCAGATCGGTCAGGCCTTCGCACGCCGCGGCGCCCAGGGTCAGGGCGAGCATGGGTGCGAGGCGGACCAGAATCGAGTTCTTCATGGTCTTCGCTCTTTCGGGTCGGGGGCCGGTCACGGCGTGATGGTGATGTTCAGACCGATGCTCCGGCCGGACGGCAGCTGGCCGAACTCGAAGCCCTGCGAGTTGCCGGCGTCGAACGCGGTCTCCGGGTCGATGTGCGGCGTCTTGGTCCACAGCCACAGGTTACGGCCGACGATGCCCACGTTCACCTTGCCCAGCGGGGTGCGCGACACCAGCGACTGCGGAACGTTGAAGCTGAAGCGGGCCTCGCGCAGCTTGGTGTAGCTGGCGTCGAAGATGTGCGGCTCGTCCATGAAGTACATCATGAGCCAGAAATCTTCCGGGCACACCGGGGTGGTGTTCTGCGCGCCATCCTCGGTCACGCCGTCGAACACGAGGCCCGGCTCGCAGGGGCCCTGCTCGCGGCCCGGGAGCGAGGTGTCGAGCACGCCCGCGAAGTTGCCGAACATGTTCGTCACCGAGAAGATCTCGCCGCCCACGCGGGTGTCGAACATGAAGCTCAGCTCCATGCCGCGGAAGCTGAACGTGTTGGTGAGCGAGCCCAGCCAGTCGGGCGAGTAGTTGCCCAGGTACACGCGCTCGTCGGCCTCCAGGGGAATGCCGTCGTCGCCGACCACGATCCGGCCCTTGTCGTCACGCTTGTAGCCCTCGCCGTACATCGAGCCGTACGGGTCGCCCACGCGCGCCTCGGTGGTCACGCCCCAGTACGAACCCACCTGGTACGTCGACAGGTCGCCGTACAGGCTTTCGACCTGGCTGCGGTTGCGCGAGTAGTTGGCGGCCATCGACCAGCGGAAGCCGTTCGACCCGTTGATGGGGGTGGCCGTCGCGCGGAGCTCGAAGCCCTTGTTGGAGATGGCGCCCGCGTTCACCGCCTGCTGCAGGAAGCCGCTGGTGCCCGAGATGTCGGCCAGCAGGATCTGGTTGCGGGTGACCTGGTCGTAGTACGTGGCTTCGAAGCCCAGGCGGTTGTCGAAGAACTTCAGGTCCGCGCCCACTTCCCACGCCTCGGTGAGCTCGGGCATCAGGCCGGCGTTGGGGATGAAGTCGCCCGCCGAGTAGGCCGGCGTGCCGCTGAACGGCGTTTCGGCCGAGTAGGTGCCCTGCAGCTGATAGGGCTCGGCGTCGTCGCCCACCTGCGCCCAGCCCGCGCGCACCTTGAACAGGTTCACCGGGGTGCGGGACAGGTCCACCGCGTCCGACACGATCAGGCTGGCCGAAACCGACGGGTAGAAGTACGAGTTGTTCCCCTCGGGAAGGGTCGACGACCAGTCGTTGCGCCCGGTGACTTCCAGGAAGGCAAGGTCGCGGTAGCCCAGCTGGGCCGAGCCGTACACCGAGCGGGTGCCCACGCGGTACAGCAGGTTCTCCGCTTCCACGGGCGACGCGGCGTTGGTGGCCTTGAACAGCCCCGGAATGGTCAGCCGCTCGACCGTGACCAGGTTGAGCTCGTCGGCCGAGGACCGGTAGTTGCCGCCCAGGGTGGCCGCCAGCGAGAAGGAGCTGCTCAGGTCGCG
>NZ_DATBNB010000485.1 GCF_036554565.1 Longimicrobium sp.
AAGCGCCGGACGACTCGGTAGCGGCGAGCGTGGTGATGCCGGAGCGCACCGCCTCGACCATCGTCCAGCGCGCGGCGGCGTGGAAGTCGGCCTCGGTGAGCGCGGCGCGCTTGGAGCCGACCAGGCGCAGGATCCAGTCGCGGAAGTTCAGGTCTTCGAGCGCGCCGCGGTACATGGCGAGCTCGGGATGGGCGTGCACGTTCACCAGCCCGGGCATCAGCGCGACCGGCCCCAGGTCTTCGATCACCGCCCCCTCGGGCGGCTCGATGGCCAGCCGCGGGCCCACGGCGGCGATGCGGCCATCGGTGCCCACCAGCACGGCACCGTCGCGGATGGGCGCGGCGCACACGGGAAGCACCCAGTCGGCGCGGTACAGGGTCAGCGGCAGGTCCGGCATCGGGCTCGGTTCGGGTCGCTGCTCAGTGCGCTCGTCAGCACACGCGAAATCGTCGGAGTGTGGACAGGAAGCGATGCAACAAGCAGGCGCGGGGCCCCCCTCCCCCGGCCCCGCCCCCGGCCCCTCCCCCGCAAACAGCGCGGGAGAGGGGGGAACTGCATGCCAGATGAGGCTGGCCGCCGGTGCACGCCTCGGGTGGGCCACTCCCCCGGCCCTCCCCCGGCAAACTACGCCGGGAGAGGGGGGAACTTCGGGTGCAGGGCGACGGGCTGCCTCGCGTGCCTCTGGGAGCCCCCTCCCCCCAGCCCGCCCCCCAGCCCCCTTCCCCCGCTGCGCAGGGGAGGGGGAGACCTGAACTGCGCCTCGGCTGGGCTCGTGCACGTTCCCGGCGGATGCAGTCCGCGAAGGCGGACTTCGGGCCGTTGTTGCCGCGACTTCAGTCGCCGAGCGAGGCCGCCCCCAACGCGAGAACCCGGCCCAACGAGGACCGGGTTCCCTGCTTCCGCACTAACGCACTAACGCACTTCCCTACACCCCGGCGAGCGTATCCGCCTCGTCCAGGTAGTAGTCCAGCCCCAGGTGCGTGATCTGGTCCTCGCCCATCATCCAGCGCAGCGTGTTCTTCAGCTTCATCTGCTGGATGAACAGGTCGTGCTCCGGATACAATCCCTCGCCGTGCATGGGGCTCTTGAAGTAGAACGAGAGCCACTCCTGGATGCCGCCCATCCCCGCCCGCGACGCCAGGTCCAGGAACAGCGCCAGGTCCAGCACGATGGGCGCCGCCAGGATGCTGTCGCGGCAGAGGAAATCGACCTTGATCTGCATCGGGTAGTCCAGCCACCCGCGGATGTCGATGTTGTCCCACCCCTCCTTGGCGTCGCCGCGCGGAGGATAGTAGTTGATCCGCACCACGTGGCTGAACTTGCCGTACAGCTCGGGATAGGTGACGGGCTGAAGGATGTGCTCCAGCACCGAGAGCTTGCTCTCCTCCTTGGTGCGGAACGACTGGGGGTCGTCCAGCACCTCGCCGTCGCGGTTGCCCAGGATGTTGGTGCTGAACCAGCCGTCCAGCCCCAGCATCCGCGCCTTGAGACCCGGCGCGATGATGGTCTTCAGCAGCGTCTGGCCGGTCTTGAAGTCCTTGCCCGCGATGGGCACGCCCCGCTCCTCGGCCAGCTCCTGCAGCGCCGGGATGTCGACCGACAGGTTGGGTGCGCCGTTGGCGTACGGCACGCCCTCCATCAGCGCGGCGTAGGCGTACAGCATGGAGGGGGCGATCTCCACGTGGTTCTCGTCGATCGCCCGCTCGAAGGCCTCCAGCGTCTGGTGCACGGCGCCGGGGACGATGTACACCTCGGTGCTGCCGCACCACACCATTACCAGGCGGTCGCAGTCGTTGCGCGCCTTGAACGAGCGGATGTCGTCGCGAAGGCTTTCCACCCAGTCGCGCTTGCTGCTGCCCGGCTTGATGTTGGTGCCCTGCAGCTTCTTGACGTAGCTCTGGTCGAAGACGGCCTGCATGGGCTCGATGCCCATCAGGAAGTCGGAGATGGGCTCGATGTGCTCGTGCTTGTTGAGCACGCCGCACACCATGGCGCTCTCGTACGCGTTGGCCGGGAACGGGTCCCAGGCGCCGAACACGATGTCGTCCAGCCCGGCCAGGGGAACGAACTCGGAGATGGCGGGCGCGCGGTGCTCCGTGCGCTTGCCCAGGCGAATGGTGCCCAGCTGCGTAAGGCTGCCGATGGGGCGCGCCATGCCGCGGCGCACCAGCTCCACCCCCGCGATGAAGGTGGTGGACACGGCTCCCAGCCCGGGGAGCAGGATCCCCAGGCGCCCGTCGGCGGGCCGCGGCGTGTACTGTTCGTTCCGCACGGTCAAACAGACCCTTTCAAACTGGTGTCTTGGCCCTACGGCCGCGCCGCCGGGGCGGCGTTGGTGTACTTGTAAACCCAGTAGACCCGGTACAGCGCCGTCAGGTTGGTGAGCGCCGCCATGGCCAGCATCACCCAGGTGAGCACCACGCCGCTGCGCCAGCTTCCAAAGAACAGCGTGGCGATTCCAAGTAGCAGGATTCGCTCCGCGCGCTGCATCAATCCCACCCGGCAGTCGATCCCCAGCCCCTCGGCGCGGGCGCGGGTGTACGAAACCAGCAGCGACCCGGCGATCGCGGCCGCCACCACGTACACCATCCACCATACGCCCAGGGTGGGCCGGTCGCCCACGTACAGCGACATCACCCCCATCAGCACCACCACTTCCGACACGCGGTCCAGGGTGGAGTCGTAGAACGAGCCGAAGAGGGTGGACATCGACCGCCGGCGCGCGATGTAGCCGTCGACGATGTCGAAGAACCCGCCCAGCAGCACCAGCAGCCCGCCCAGCTGCAGGTGCCCGAAGAAGTAGGCGATCCCCGCCCCGGCCGTCACCACGAAGCCGATGGTGGTGGCGCCGTTGGGTGTGAGCCCCGTGCGGACGAACAGGTCCATCACCGGCTGCAGCAGCCGGGTTCCCTGGTCGCGCAGCGCGCTGGGCTGAAGCTTCATGGGGCGGAGTGTGGGGGCTCAGGCCAGGATGATACGGCTCTGCTCGCCCGCCTGGATGCCCTTTTCGATTTCCTCGTTCACCCGCGCCATCAATTGGTCCAGGTTGGCGCGCGCCGCCTCGAACGCCTGGTACGCGGGGATGGCCTGCACCTCGCCCACCAGCCGCTCGTACTCATCCTGCTCCTCCAGCGGGGGCTCGCTGCCGCCCTGCATGGCGCGCGCGAACCCGGCCTCCAACTGCTGAAGCCGGTTGAGGCGCGTTACGGCCTCGCGGTCGTTCTGCAGGATTTCACTGGCGCGCTTCATGGCGCCGTATTCGCTGCTGTGCGCGATCTGCCTGCCTACTTCGCGCGCCCGTTCCCAGATCGGTTCCATCCAAACGTCCTTGTCATAGTCGCTCGGCGAGCACGAAGCGGTCGCGCCCCGCCAGGTCCTGCTTCAACCGCGCCGCGTTGAAGGCGCCTGTCCGCTCGATCAGCTGCGCCACGGCGGCGCCCTGCCCCGCCCCGATCTCCAGCGCCAGCAGCCCGCCGGGGCGCAGATGATCGGGTGCCTGCGCCACGAGGCGGCGGATGACGTCCAGCCCGCCCACCCCGGCGAAGAGCGCCGCCTGCGGCTCCCAGTCCACCACCTCGGCATCCAGCGCGGGGCGCTCCTCTTCGCCGATGTAGGGCGGATTGGAGACGACCACGTCGAACGCCTCGCCGCGGACCGGCTCGAACAGGTCGCCCGCCCGGAAATCCACGGGTGTCGAAGGTGCGGCGAACTCGTGGTTGGCGCGCGCCGCGGCCAGCGTGTCTTCGCGAAGATCGGTGGCCACCACCCGGGCGAACGGGCCTTCCGTCGCCAGGGCCAGGGCGATGGCGCCGGAGCCGGTGCCCAGGTCCATCGCCTCCAGCCCATCGCGTCCGGCCGTCCAGTCCAGCACCTCCTGAACGAGGCGCTCCGTCTCGGGCCGGGGGATCAGCACGCGGGGGTCCACCTTGAGCACAAGCTCACGAAACGCGGCTGTTCCGTCAATGTACTGCAACGGCTCGCGGCGCGCACGCCTGCGCAGGCGGGCCTTGAACTCGGCCAGCTCCTCGGGGCTGAGCGGGCGGTCGTACTGAAGGTACAGGTCCAGCCGCTTGAGCCCCAGCATGCCGGCCAGCAGCAGCTCGGCGTTCAGCCGGGGGTTGTGGAAGCCCTTGCCGCCCAGGTACTCCGCCGTCCAGCGGAGCATCTCCACGAGGGTCCAGCGCTTGGTCTCGGTCTGCAAGGCCGTTCGCCTCGGTGTGCGGCACGGAAAAGCGCCGCGGACCCATCGGGGCCCGCGGCGCGCAAACTCGTGCGTTTCCATCGCCCCGTCAATGCGGCGCGCCGGCTCCCGTCAGGCCGCGCGGTCCTCACGCTCTTCCTGCGAGGCCAGCTTCAGGTTCTCGATCACCTCGTCGATGGCGCCGTCCAGGAACTGCTGCAGCGCGTGCGTGGTGAAGCCGATGCGGTGGTCGGTGATCCGGCTCTGGGGATAGTTGTAGGTGCGGATCTTGGCCGAGCGGTCGCCCGTGCCGACCTGGGACTTGCGGTCGCGGGCGCGGGCTGATTCCTGCTCGGCGATGCGCATGTCCAGCAGGCGCGAGCGAAGCACGCCCATCGCCTTGTCCTTGTTCTTGTGCTGCGACTTCTCGTCCTGGCAGGTGACCACCAGGCCAGTCGGCAGATGCGTGATGCGCACGGCGGAGTCCGTGGTGTTCACCGACTGGCCACCGGGCCCCGAGCTGCGGTAGACGTCGATCTTCAGCTCGTTGGGGTTGATCTGCACGTCCACCTCTTCCGCCTCGGGCAGCACGGCCACGGTGGCGGCCGAGGTGTGGATGCGCCCCTGCGTTTCGGTCGCGGGCACGCGCTGCACCCGGTGCACGCCGGATTCGTAGCGAAGGTCGCCGTACGCGTGCGCCCCGCGGACGATGAAGACGGCTTCCTTGTAGCCGCCGGCGGTACCCTCCGACACGCTGAGCACTTCCAGCTTCCAGCCCTGCCGGTCGGCGAAGCGGGAGTACATGCGGAACAATTCGCCCGCGAAAAGGGCGGCCTCGTCGCCGCCGGTGCCGGCGCGCACCTCGACGACGGCGTCGCGGTCGTCCAGCGGGTCGCGGGGGATGAGAAGCAGCTTCAGCTCGCCTTCCAGCCGCCGCACCTCGCCGGTGAGATGGTCGGCCTCGGCGCGGGCCATCTCGGCCATCTCGGGATCGCCCGCGGCGTCGGCGAGCATGGACTGCGCGCCGTCCAGCTCCTCGCGGGCGCGCCGCAGCCGGGCGGCGGCCTCGACGATGCCGGACAGGCGCGAATGCTCGCGCGACACCTCGCGCAGCCGCTTGGGGTCTGCGTGAATGGAGGGGTCGGCCAGCTGAACGGACAGGTCGTCGTACCTGCGCTGCGCGTCGAAGATGCGGTCTTCCATGGGGTCGTGCGTGAGTGCGTCAGTGCGGAGGTGCGGGAGCGAACGTCCTCGCACGACCGCGGCGGCGCCTCGTCGGGGCCGGATAGTCGGAGAGCCGGGGCGCGGCCCCGGCTCTCTTTCGTCTGCTTACTGGGCGGTGGCGTAGCGCTGCCGGAAGCGCTCCACGCGTCCCGCGGTGTCCATCAGCTTCTGCTTGCCCGTGTAGTACGGGTGGCAGTTGCTGCACACTTCGACGCCGATGTCGCCCTTGGTGGAGCGGGTCTCGAAGGTGTTGCCGCAGGCGCAGTGCACCTTCGCGGTGTTGTACGTCGGATGAATGTCGGCCTTCATATCGCCACCACCTGTCGGTTCGTCGGCTTGAAACAGTGGCTCGCCCCCGCGCGACGGTTCGCGCGATACGGGCAGCCGGAGAATCATCAAAACTAGCGGATGTGGCGGATTCGGGCAACCCGCCGCAGATGGTCGATTCGGGAGGCGCGAGCGAGCGACCGTGCGACGACGACGGGCGTGGCGTGCGGGCGGGCGCCCCCCATCCCCAGCCCGTCCCCCGCAAACTGCGAGGGGGAAGGGAGCCAGTTTGGTGCGTTCAGCGAGATAGAGCTTGAGAGGCGGGAACCCGCACAGGCGATGGTGCGTTTCGACAGAGGCCGGCGCAGTCCTCGGCTGCCCTCACCCCCGGCCCCTCTCCCGCAAGCGGGAGAGGGGAGAATTCGATTGCGCTTCGGTCAGTACCACACGCGCCATTGTCATCCCGACGGAGCGGCCACACGGTACCTGCCCATGACCCGTAATCCGCAGCGACCGAGGGATCCGCCACACACCGCGCGTGACCCACCGATGCTGACGCTTCTACGAGGCGACCTAGAAGGGGACAGATCCGGTGTGGAGGCGGTTCCGGCGCCCGTATGCCGAGTGTGTGGCGGATCCCTCAGTCGCTGCTGTCCACGACGTGCGGGCAGGCTCTCCTTGGCCGCTCTATCGGGATGACAAGAGGCGCTTCGGCAGATTCGCCGGCGGGCCGATGAAGCCGCCCGGCGCCGCTCCCCACCAGGGTTCTCCAAAAGCGAACCGGCCCGGGTTTCATCACCCGGGCCGGTCCGCACTCACGCACTCACGCACTAACGCACTCCCGCACTTACTCCTTCCACCCCTCCAACATGCGGCGGATGTCGTCGCGGTGCTGGCTTTCGTCCACCAGCAGGTTCTCCAGCTGCAGCTTGATGGAGATCTCGCCCGCCTCTTCCGCCTGCTGGATGCGCTTGGTGTAGCGCTCGATGGTGTCGACCTCGGCCTGCAGGGCCACCGCCAGCATCTCGCGGTTGTCGCGGGGGATGGGCACCGGCTGCGCCTGCGTGGTGGGAATGCCTCCCAGCGCCACGATCTTGTCGGCCAGGAACGCGGCGTGGCCCAGCTCGTCGGGGATCTCGTTCTCGAAGAACGGCCGCAGGTCCATCCGCCAAGGGCCCGTCACCAGGCTGGCGAAGGTGCGATACATGATCACGGCCTGGTACTCGGCCGCGAGGTCCTCGTTCAATCCGTCGATCAACGCCTTCAGGTCCGCCATTCTCTTCGTCCTCCCTTTCCGGATGTCTTCAGGGCGCGCGTACGCGGCCCTACAGCGCGACTTCGCGCCGTTCGGCCGCGGAGCGGTACGCGGCCTCCACCAGGCGCATCAGCACAAGGTGTTCCCCGGGGGCGGCCACCGTGCGGTCGCCGCGCACCAGCTCCACGAACGCCTGCAGCTCGTTTCGGTAGCTGGCGGTGAACGCGTTCTCGCGCGACGCCTGCACGGGGGGCGTCACCTCCACCAGCCCCGCGGGCATGTCCTTGAACACCGCCAGCGGCGAAAGGGAGGCGGACCCGGCGGTGCCCATCACGTGAAGGTACTGGCGGTCCTTGCGGGCCAGCAGGTTCCAGGTGCAGTCCAGGTTGATCAGCCGGTCGCCCTCCAGCCGCAGCACCAGCGCGGCCGAGTCTTCCACCTCGCTCCCCGCGGGCGAGTGCATGTGCGCCGAAACGCGCTCGGGCTTCGGGTAGCCCAGGGTCCACAGGGCCAGGTCCAGCATCTGCAGCCCCAGGTCCATGAACGCGCCGCCGCCCGCCGTGGACTTCCTTTCCCGCCAGGTGCGGCCCTTGGGGCGGTACCGGTTCAGCCACCCCGTCTTCAGGTAGTACACGTCGCCCAGCTCGCCGCCGGAGACGAACTGGTGAAGCGCCGCGGTGTCGGGCCGGTAGCGCTGGTTCATGGCCACCATCAGCCGCCCCTCGGCGCCTTCCTCGTCCATGATGCGCGCGACCCCGTCGCCGGTCAGCGCCAGGGGCTTTTCGCAGAGCACGAACTTGCCGGCCCGGAGCGCCGCGCGAACCTGCTCTTCGTGGCGGTTGCTGGGAGTGCACACCACCACGCCGTCCACGTCGTCGGTGAGCACCTGCTCGGCCTCGGTGGAGACGGTGGGGATTTCGAAGCGGCTGGCGATGGTGCGCGCGGTGTGCGCGTCGCGGTCGGCCACGGCGACCACCTCCACGCCCCGCATGCGCGTGAGGATGGGAAGGTGCACCACCTGGGCGACGGAGCCGGCGCCCAGCACGGCCAGCCGGACGGGAGGACGAGAGATGGCCATCAGCGAATGGTCGAGTTGGAAGTCGGCGGCGTGGCGGGCGGCGGCATCACGGGGCGGCGCATGTCCGATGGAAAGGCCCAGCTGCCGCCCACGCCCACGCTGAACGATCGCAGGTTGCTGGTCAGCACGCCACGTGTTTCGGC
>NZ_DATBNB010000486.1 GCF_036554565.1 Longimicrobium sp.
TCCAAAATCTGGGGTACGTCGCGGAAGTTGGTGCCGCCGGCCAGCGAGTAGTCCGCCGCCACAGTGGCCTGCCGGTGCTTCTCCGCGCGGACGCGCACCGGCGTTGTCCATCCGCCGCGGAGCCCGCGGTCCATCCGCACCTCGGCGCCGGTGACGAAATAGGGATCGGTGAAGTCGTAGCCGGCAATGAGCCCGGTGACGGTGTTCATGGATCCGGAGATGGCCGGGCCCACGCCCACGTCGCGCGTCTGGTTCAGGTATACGCCCACCCCCAGGCGGCTGGGCAGCGTTCCGCTCCATGCGTCGATGCTCGCGAACGGCTGCATGGGGCCGGTCGCCAGGCCGGCGCGCACGGCCAGCGTGGTTCCCTCCGTCTGGCGCCAGCGGTACCCCAGGCCCAGCGCCAGCCCCTCCGCGCGGTTGAAGCGGAGCGCCTGCGACGCGTTGCCCACGTCGATGCGGTTGGCGGGAAGCCCGCTCAGCAGGCGCCGGCCCATCAGCTCGGCGGCCTGCTGGCGCACGTCGCCCAGCTCGGTGCCGGGGCTGATCCCTTCGGCGCGCAGCTCGGCGTCGATGGCTTCTTCGAAGGCGAACCCCTCGCGCTGCTGCGTGGGAACCGACACCACGCGCCGGCCGCGGAACATCGCGTCGTCCAGCCCCTGGTTGAAGCGGTAGTTGCTGACGCGCATGGTGCCGCGGATGACGCCCCCCGCGGGAAGCCCCAGCTCGGGAAGCTGCCGCCGAAGCTCCACCTGCTGCTGGATGGGAAGCCAGAACCGGCCCTTGAAGAGCCCGTTCTCCATGCGGATGTTGATGTAGTCCAGGAACTTGTCGACGTACGCCACCGGCGTGAAGGTGAAGTCCATCCGCACGATGTCGCCGGCGCGGCGGTCCACGAAGATGGAGCCCACCATGGCGGCGCGGGACGGGTCCAGCGGGCGCACCTCCAGCTTGTACACGCGCACCGGCTCGCTCACGCCGGGCAAGCGGATGCTGGTGGAATCCACCAGGCGGTAGTGGTAGATGGCCGTGGCGCCGGGTGACGCGGGGTGCGGCACGTCGGCCACCTCGTCGCCGTCGCCCAGGCGGATGAGGTTGCCGAAATTGTCCTGCACCACGGTCAGGTGGTCTTCGTGGTAGCGGATGTTCGTGGGCAGGGCGCGCTCGTCGCGCAGGCCGATGATGCGCTGCTTCGATAGGTTGGGCGCCTTCCAGTATACGTCGAGCGCCACCTGGTCGGTCTTCACCAGGTTGCGCTCGCCGATGTCCATGCGGTCCAGGTAGAAGTAGACGTAGCCCCGGGCGTCGGCCTGGTAGTCGGCCATGCCGGTGTCGGCCTGCGTCACCTGCCGCCGGTACTGGGCGCGCGACACCAGCTCCAGTGCGCGGGGCGAGTTCCAGTCGCCACCTTCCTGCGCCGTGGCGGCCGACGGCTCGGCCAGCGCCGCTCCCAACGCCGCCGCGCCGACCGCCATCCGCATCAACAAAGCTCGCATGGGATTCCCTATCTGACGACACGGGTCCGGCCATCCACGCCGGACCCGCTGGGTTCGTTCATTCGAATCTGCCGGGCGGACGGGGCACATCGCATGGAAAAAGCGAATCCACGATCACCGGCCTCGCGATGGCGGTTGGAACCGCAGCTGGAACGTCACGAAGTCCGCCTGCGCGGACTGTGCGCCGTCCGCCGCCGGGGGCGTCCCGGGCGTCGTCGACGTGGCCGTCGTTCAGCTGCAGCCGTTCACCGCGAGCCTGGCGGTCAGGCGGCCGTTGATGGTGGGCTGCAGCCCCTCGTCGCTGACCCCCGCCGCGCGGGCGTAGTCGCCGCGGTTCACGGGATACTGCAGGTTGTCGGACACGTCGGCCGTCAGCCGGTTTCCGCCGGTGCCGGTGAAGCGCAGGTTCAGCGGCCGCGGCAGCAGCAGCTCCAATGCGATCGCCGAGTTCGACGGCAGGCTGATGGATACGTGCTGCTCGCCGTAGCTCACGCTTCCGCGCGCCTGCTGCAGGAAGGCATCCGACGCGCGCGTGTACACAAGGTCGAACTCGCCGCTTTGCGAGAGCGCCACGGTGAACTTGGGGCGGTTGAGGGGCGGCGTGGTATCGGCCGTGGACGTCAGCAGGTCCGCCGTCGGCAGGATGGTGTTGGCCGGCGAGAACCGGAGCTCGCACACCTGGTAGATGCCCGCCACCTGGGCGGCCGTCAGGCGCGTGGGCGTGGTGCCGCCGCCGTCGCCGCACGCGGCCAGCAGCGTCAGCGCGCCGAGCGCGGCGGTACGGGTCAGAAAGAGTCGCATGGTCCTGGCACTCCGAAAAGGTCGCGGGTCACGGGGATACGGCCCCGGCGGATGCGTGTACCCGCGCGCCTGCCGCACGGGTCCAACCGGTCATGCTACGGGGATCTCGCCGTCCACGGCGGGGGCCCCGGGTTCCGCCTCGGAGGTCAGCGCGCCGCGCTGCAGCATGGCGGCGTTCGGGTCCAGGTACGCATTCAGCGAGGACAGGACGGCGCGGTCCACCATCCCGTCGATCTGCTCCATGGCCGCGTACGCCCCCTCCACCCGCGCGCCCACGGCGGTCAGGTGCGACCAGATGGCGCGGCGGAACATCAGCAGCTCCAGCACCGTCTCGACGATGTTGTAGCCGGTCAGCCGGCGGGCGAAGCCGTGCACCGTCGCGAACTGCTCGGCGTCTTCGCGCGAGCGGTTGATCTCCAGCCGGTCGAGGATGGCGTCGAACAGCTGCGGCATGTGGTCCAGCAGCAGCGGCTCGGCCAGGGCCTGGCCCGTGGCCATGGCCTGGTTGGCGCGTACGCGCTCCATCCAGTCGCGCAGCACCGCCTCGCGGCCCACCCGCAGCTGGTCGACGGCGCTCCCCAGGTCGCGGATCTCGCGCTCGGTGTAGAACTGGTGTCCGGTGTCCGTCATTTCCGTTTCTGCTGAGGGCTCGCTCCGGGCACGGAAGCTAGCACGCGGCGCGCCGGGCGGGTAGCGTCACCGAAAAGATACGCGCCCGTCCTCGGAAAGAGACGGATGGGCCCGCGTCTCGCGAGCAAAGCCGCACGGTGGGCGCGGGCACGAATTCCGCGTCCCTGACCGGCGATCACACCCGCCTCACCCCCACCCGCGAGCGAAGACCATGCGCCTGCCCATCGCCCTCGTCGTCCCCGTGGTTCTGGTGTCAGCCTGCCTGCCGCGCTCCGTGCACGAGAGCGCCCCGGCACCGGACAACGCGCTTGCCTGCGCGCGAGAATCGCTGGAACGCCAGGGATACGCCGCCCAACCCGCGTCTGGAAGCAGCGCCTTCTCGGCCCGTCGCACCGTCGACAGCGTGTGGGTGCACCGGGTGGACCACCTGGTGAACGTCACCCTCGACAAGAATGTGTCACCGGCGCTTCATGTCCGTGGCGAGCGCGTGTACACCAAGTCCGGCAGGGAGGTGTACGTTCCCGGAGTTGCCCTGCGCGAGCCCGCGAGCTACCAGAGGCGGCTCGAGTCCGACGAAGTGCTTGCGACCGAAGTTTCGCGGGTGATCGCCGAGTGCGGCGCCTCCCCCGGCGAGCAGCCGCGGTCCGGGGTCCAGCACGCGGCCCGGGTCGCCGCGCGCACATCCTGACGAACCGTCACCTATCCAACCACGTGGCGCCCATGCCCAGGCTCATCCCGTTGTTCGTCGTCTTCAGCGCCGTCGTAAGCGGCTGCGCACCCGCGTCGTCGAGCACGCCCCCGGAACCCGGATCGACCAAGTACAGCAGCACCGGCCGAAGCCCCTGCCAGGGGCGAGGTGAGCGGTTCTTCGCCGGCGAGCCCACGGAACAGTCGCAGCTTCCCGGCGACGCGACCATCACCCGGCGCGTGAACCAGCGCGAGTGGGTGGGCTACTGCTACACCACGCCGGAGTCCGTCGCCCCCCGTTGACGGGCCGCGGCGGGAGCCGGGCTCGCCTCAGCTCCCCGACCGCGTCCAGATGAGGATTACCCCGCACGCGGAGTTGCTGCCGTTGTACTGCGGCGGAATGCGCGAGGCGTTGCCGTACGCCTCGATGGCCTCGATGTCTTCCGTCTGAACGAGGTCGTTGATGGAAACCCCGCCGGGCCCGTTCGCCGTGCCTTGCGACACGATGGTGCCGTCCAGGTACATCACCGGCAGGCACACGTCGGCCTGGCCCCGCTGCGTGCGGGCGATCGCGCCGTTGGTCTGCTGAGAGGTAAAGGTCACGTACTCGGTGCCGCGGCGGTCGCGGTACAGGCGGATGCCCTGCACGTCGTCCAGCACCTGGGCCAGCCGCGCTCCCCGCCGGCGCTCGATCTCTTCCCGGCGCATGAACCGCCCGAACCCCGTCGCCTCGCGATCGTAGAACCCGGTGGGCTCCAGCGACGCGATGCGCCGGGGACCCTGCCGGCCCGTCACCGTCACGGCCTGCAGCCCCAGCGGCTGGGCCGCCACGCGCACCGAAACTTCCACCGCCTCCGCCGCCGACACGGTAATCTCGCCCGACGCCGCAGGGGCGTACCCGGTGCGCGTCACGTTCAGCCGGTACACCCCCGGCCCGCGCAGCGCGAGCACGAATGCGCCGTCCGCTCCCGTGTGGACGGCCTGCTGCCGGCCTCCTCCCCCGGTCGCGACGACGCTCGCCTCGGGCACACCCTCGCCCGCCGCGTCCACCACGCGGCCGCGGATGGACTGCGCCTGCAGCGGAACGCCGAGAACGAGAGCGGTGAGCGCGATCAAACCGGCACGTAACGTAGTCATGGGCGTCCAGGAGCGGAGGGAAACAGGGGTGGTGAGCGGAGCGGAGATGGAAGCGGTTCTGCAAGATTCGCGCTGGCTCCCGGTTACCCCTGGCCGGCGATCACCAGGAACACGTCGTACAGCGCATGCGTCCACGCGGCGATCCCGAAGCCGCGCCACACGTACAATGCGCTGAACGCCACCCCCGCCAGCAGGCGGAAGGTAAAGCTGCCCAGTTCCAGCGGATACGCGTACGGCCCGATGTAGTGGAAGGCGGAGAAGATGAAGGCGGAGACGATTACCGCAACGGCCGCCGCGGGGGTGCGGCGGAAACCCATCCACACCAGCAGCGCCAGCAGCCC
>NZ_DATBNB010000487.1 GCF_036554565.1 Longimicrobium sp.
AGGAAGCGCAGGAGGTTCTGGTCCAGGTTGAAGCGGTCGAAGACCCCGAACTCGTCCGGCAGCAGGGTGGTGGTGTCGCTGGACGACACCGAGACGCCCACGAGCTCCAGCGGATCGGCGGGCGGGGGAAACCCTCCCGACTGCGCGTGGGCGGAGAGGCCGAAGATCAGCAGCGGCGAAATGTATCCCCACGCCCCGCGCGACTGCGTCCACGTTACCGGCACCACGGTGCCCGGCGGCAGCCGGCATTGCTCGGGCGGAATGCCGTCCGCGCGTTCGCGTACCTCGAAGGGCAGGCCCACCAGCGAGAACGCCCCCGGCACCTGCGTGCGCCCGCGCGCGACCTCGCCGCGCACGGTGGTCACCTTCAGGTCGTACGTGCGTCCCGGGAGCACCCAGAACCCCAGCTCCGCGGGGCTCACGTAGCAGGCGCCCAGCGTTCCCCCGGGGTTGCTGGGAACGTCGGGGATGCAGGCCGGGTCCGGGGCTTCGCGAAAGACGAACCGGGCCCCGTCGTCGCGGGTGACCTCCACCTGCGCCCCGCGCTCGGCAGGTGCCTCGCTGGCAGCTACGGAGCGGTAGAGGATCAGGGGCTGCGCCTCGCGGTCGGTCCGCAGCACGGCCTGCACGACCAGCCGGTCCTGCCCCGGCGGCGTGGTGACGTCGGCGATGGTGCATCCCGTCAGGGACAGGGCGCAAAGTCCCGCGATCGGCCAGCGCATGTTCGTCCCGGCTGCAGGGGAAAGGTACTCGATACCGCTTGTACCGCGGCGCGCGCCCGGAGTTCAGCCGGGGGCCGGATTGTCCGCCGGCCGATGCCGGGCATAGGTTGCGCCGCTGCCATCAACCGACGAACCGCCGGGAGACGATGACGAGGGACGATGCCGCCTGGGAGTGCGGGTTCGAGGTGCGCTGGGCCGACCTGGACGGCAACCGCCACGTGCGCAACACCGCGTTCAGCGAGTACGCCACCCACACGCGCTTCAGCCTGCTGGCGGGGCGGGGCTTCACCCAGGCCCGCCTGGAGGAGCTTCGCTTCGGCCCGGTGATGATGCGCGAGGAGGTGCGCTACAAGCGCGAGGTAAGGTTCGGCGACTCGCTGACGGTCACGCTGCGCTGCGCGGGCCTCTCGGCGGACGTGTCGCACTGGCGCGTGCACCAGGACGTGCTGCGCGCGGACGGGCGCGAGGCGGCGCTGCTCACCATCCAGGGAGGGTGGATGGACCTGGACACGCGAAAGCTGATCGTTCCGCCCCACGAACTGGCGGAGCTGCTGCAGGTGCTCCCGCGGACGGCGGACTTCCAGGAGCTCCCGTCCCTGCTGCGCCGCCGCTAGCAGAACCGGCGCAGGGCCTCCGGGGCGCGGCCCTGACGGTCGCGCGCTGGTGCGGGCGTTGCACTCCACCCGGGCGGGAGCTGGATTCCTTTCGCAGCGCACGGAACGAACATGGGCAACGCAGGGCGGTTGTACCTGGCCCGCCACGGGGTGACGGCGGCCAACCTGAGGTGGGTGAACGTGGGGATCGACGCCGAGCCGCTGCTTCCCGCGGGGCGCGAGATGGCGCGCGAGCTGGCGGAGCGCGTCCGGGAGGAGGGGATCGAGGAGGTGTGGTGCAGTCCCATCGCCCGCGCGCGCGAGACGGCGGAGATCGTCGCCGAAGCATGCGGGCTGCCGCTGTACGAGGACGCCGCGCTGCGCGAGATGGATGTCGGCCCCTGGGCGGGGCTCACGGACGACGAAATTTCCGAGCGCTTTCCCGAGGAGTTCGCGCGGTGGCAGGCAGACCCGGCTGCGTTCGTGATGGACGGCCGCGAAACGCTGCCGGCCGTTCGCCAGCGGGTGGTCGCGGCGCTGGAGCGCATGCGCCAGCGCGGGCGGGTGTCGCTGGCGGTGACCCACACCGCCCCCATCCGCCTGGCGCGGGTGCACTACGCGGGCGAGGAGACGAACCAGTTCGCCGAGTTCATGCCGGCCAACTGCCAGCTGCTGCGGCTGGTGGAGCGCGAAGGCGGCGCGAGGCTGGAGCCGGTGGCCGATCCGTCGCCCGCGGGGGTATCCGGGTAACGGTGGAAACGGGCCGGCCGAAGTGTTATCTTCAGGGTCCAACCCGTGAAACCATCCGACTTTCCGAGGCTCATGCGTCGTATTCTTCTTGCCCTGGCCCTCGCCGTGCTCCCCGTGGCCGCAACGGGCTGCGGCGATTCACCGACGAGCATCGAGGACACCCGGTTCGCCGCCAGCCTGGGCGTAGACCTGGACGCGATGACGCGCACCGCCAGCGGCCTGTACTACCAGGACAAGACGGTCGGCACCGGCGCCGTCGCGCAGAGCGGCAAGACGGTGGGCGTGTACTACAAGGGCTCGCTCCCCAACGGCCGCGTGTTCGATTCGCTATCGTCCGGCGCG
>NZ_DATBNB010000488.1 GCF_036554565.1 Longimicrobium sp.
GCACCCTCGCTGGAAAGCCGGTACTTCGCGGGGCTGCAGATGATCGACGCGCTGAACTTCCTGCACGCCCGCGCGCCGATGATCGCGGTGCCCGGCAACCACGAGTTCGACGAGCGCCGCCCGGGCATGCTCGCCGGCGCCATCAACGCGTCGCGCTTTCCCTGGCTGGCCGCCAACGTCCGCCTGAACACCGGCGATGCCCAGGCCGACCGGCGCCTGGGCACCGACACCATCATCGACGCGGGCGGCATGCGCGTGGGCATCTTCACGCTCACCTTCGTGGACTCGCCCCGCGAGTACGCGTCCGTGGACACCGCGTACCTCGCCGTCGCCGAGCGCCAGATCCGCGAGCTGGAGTCCCAGGGCGCCGAAGCCATCATCGGACTGACGCACCTGGACCTGGAGCAGGACCGGCAGATTGCCGCGCTGCGCGCCGCGCATCCCAAGCTGGTGTGGATCGCGGGCGGGCACGAGCACTTCCTCATCCACCATCCGCTCACCGACAGCACCGCCGCCATCACCAAGGGCGACAGCAACGCGCGCCGCATCTGGCAGGTGGTGCTGGGCCGCCGCGGCGGCGCGCCGGCCGTGCGCGCCGACTCCATCGTCCTCGACGCCACGGTGCCCGTCGATCCCGCGTACCAGCGCCAGGTGCAGGCGAAGTGGGCCGACAGCATGCGCGCCAAGATCCCCTTCTACGACCAGGTGATCGGCCGCGCCGCCACGCGGATGGACGCGTCGGAGGAGGTGGTGCGCAACGAGGAAAGCGCGTGGGGCAACTGGCTGGCCGACGTGATGCGCCGCGCCTACCCCGACATCCCCGCCGACGTCGCCATTCTGAACGGCGGCGCCATCCGCATCGACGACGCCATCCAGGGCGACATCCGCTGGGAGCACCTGGCGCGCACCTTCGGCTTTCCCACGCGGGTGGGGCTGGTGTGGCTGCGTGGGCGCGACCTGCGAGAAACCGTGCTGGAGCGCGGCGTCGCGGGTGGACGGGGCGAGGGGCGCTTTCTGCAGGTATCCGGGATGCGCTTCAGCTACGACCGCGCGCGCGCGCCGGGGCAGCGCGTCACCTCGGTCGACATCCGGCGGGGCGACGCATGGGAGCCGCTGGACGACAACCGCGTGTACGTGGTGGCCGTTCCCGACTACCTGATGGGCGGCGGCGACACCTACTCCTTCCACAACCGCGCCGTGATGAGCATTCCGCCGGGGCCTGACCTGAGGCTGATGGCGTTCGATGCGCTGGCCGCCGCCTACGCCGCCGGGCAGCCCATCAGCCCGGCCGTGGAAGGCCGCATCACCGAACGCGGCGCGAACGGCGCCGCGCGTCCCTGACATTCCCACACCCGGAGTGAAATCCGTGAGCCAGGCGACTCCCGCCACCGCTGTCGAAGCGTTCTCCCCCAGCGAACTGGTCGTGCTCTTCGGCGACCGGTTCGTGCCCGACGCGTCGATGCTGTCCAGCAAGGAGGAAATCCTCACCAGCGGCGTACGCGTCAACTCGCAGACGCTGATGGAAAAGGCCATGCACGCCGCCGTGTGGACGCTGCAGCGCGCGGGCGCCGTCCGGCTGGAGATCCGCCAGGGCAAGGCGCTGTTCGGGCTGCTCAAGACGCGGAAGCTGCACCTGGTGCGCGGCACGGCCTCCGCCAGCTATCCCGACGGCTCGCTGGAGGCGCACCTAGTGGAGGCGGCGGGGATGGAGAACGAGCTGGATGCCGTGCTCGCGGCGTTCATCGGCCAGGACTCGCACGATCCCCCCGCGCGCGCCATCGGGCTGATGAAGCGGGGGCTCTACAGCCGCGGCCTGCTGGAGGTGGAAGAGAAGAAGACGTTGATGGTGTTCACCTCCATCACCTACGTGCTTCCCGCCTCCACGCGCGAGGTGGCCTCGCGGCAGGCCGTGGATCCCATC
This sequence comes from Longimicrobium sp., assembly GCF_036554565.1. Taxonomy (NCBI): domain Bacteria; kingdom Pseudomonadati; phylum Gemmatimonadota; class Longimicrobiia; order Longimicrobiales; family Longimicrobiaceae; genus Longimicrobium; species Longimicrobium sp. Next base: position 1,922 of record NZ_DATBNB010000488.1, read on the forward strand.
AAGCACCTGCTGGCGGAGGTGGAGCAGAAGGACCCGGAGCTGTTCAAGGCGGTGGACAAGGCTATCGACTCGGCGCGGGTGAAGATGACGGAGGTGCGCGACTGATGAGGAATTACGTGATCGTGCTGGGGCTGGTGGCAGCCATCACCGGGGGCATCGTGTTCTTCGTGCTCCGCGACAACCAGGCGGCCAGCCGGCGCCAGACCGCCGAGGCCGCGGCGATCGGGTTCGTGGCGACGCCGGCCACGTGGTTCAACGGCGACGAGAACGAGGAGGGGCACACGCTGACCTTTGCATTCGTCGACGGGCAGAACAACGTGCACAGCCGCAGGATGGACGAGATCACCTGGTACGACCCGGCGAAGACGTACAAGGTGTGCTACAACCCCGCCGACCCCAAGGACCACAAGCTCTACACCGCCGACCACAAGTGCGGCAGCTGACGGGCTGATCCACGGGGGCCCCGCCCCCGGCCCCTCCCCGCACAAACCCCGTGCGGAGAGGGGAGAACGACAAAAAGCCCGTGACACGGGCCGCTGTCGCGTCCGCGCGGGGCTTACCTGTACGCGCGCCGCACATACCGATGCGCGATGTCATCCCGATGGAGCGGCCACGGCGAACCCTCCCGCGCACCGCTGCCCGCAGCGACTGAGGGATCCGCCACACACTCACTGCCGTGCACCGATCTGGCCCACACGCCGCACCTGACGTGGAAGCCCGGACGCGCCATTTCGGCCTCCCCCACACCAGAGCAAGCCAGTCCGCGCAGGCGGACTTCGTGTGTTTGTTGCAGCGACTTCAGTCGCCCGTGCAGGGACCCGCGCCCGCACAGCTCTGCGGCCAGGGCCGAGGCCCACGGCTCGGTGACCGCTGCCGCGCCCAAGCTGTTACCCGCCCTCCGCAAGATCCTTCGGCCCGCCAAAGCCGGTGTACGGGTCGGCTTTGCGCGCCTGGGCCTCAGGATGACAGAATCCGGCGTGTGACCAAGGTGGCGCGTGGCGTTTTCCACTCTCCGCAAAGCGGGACCGTGCGGGGAGGGGCTGGGAGCGGCGCCCCCTTCACCCCACCGGGTCGAACGCGAAGAGGCGGCGGAAGGAGGCCTCGGTGACAGACGGCGGCGTCAGGCGGAACATGGTTTCACGCAGCCGCACCGCCGCGGCGTTCTGCCACTGCCCGATGCGGCCGTACGCCAGCGACTGCCGCGTGATCCACGCCGTGCGGCGGAACCGCCGGGCCTCGTACGCGCGCAGCCCCGCCGCGGCATCGCTCGCGTTTGCGAGGCAGCAGGCGAGCACCGCCCCGTCCTCGATGGCCATGCACCCGCCCTGCCCCAGGTTGGGCGTGGTGGGATGCGCCGCGTCGCCCAGCAGCGTCACGCGCCCGCGTCCCCAGCGGCGGACGGGCGGACGTTCGTACGTGCCGTTCTTCAGGATCTCGTCGTCCGCCGTGGCCTCGATCAATTGCGGAATGGGATGGTGCCAGCCGCCGAACATGCGCAGCAGCTTCGCCTTGCGCTCCGCTCCCTCCTCCGGCGCGTTCTCGGGCTCATTCGCGGTGGCCCACCAGGCCACACGCCCCCCGCCGATGGGCACGATGCCGAAGCGCTGCCCGCGGCCGAGCGTTTCGATCAGCGTGTCGCACTCCGCCGTCCTCGCGGGTGCGACGCCGCGCCACACGGGATAGCCGCGGTAGACGGGCGGTCCATCGTTCAGCAGCTGCTCGCGGACGGCGGAGCGCAGGCCGTCGGCGCCCACCAGGCAGGCACCCGCGACGGAGCCCGCGTCCCCGAAGTCGGACTCCACACCCGATGCGGTCTCGCGGAACCGTGCGAACGCGGCGCCCGTGTTGACCGCCCACGAAGGGAGCGCCTCCAGCAGCACGGAGTGAAGGTCCGCGCGGTGGATCAGCACGCCCGGCGCGTCCATCGCCGGAACATCGAACACGGTCAGCAGGCGCCCGTCCGCAGCCCGCCCCTCGCCGCGCGTGTACGGGTGCCCGCGGCGGATGATCTCGTCCAGCAGTCCCCAGCGGCGGAGTTGGGCCGTGGCGTTCGGCCACAGGCTGATGCCGGCGCCCACCTCGCGCAGCTCGGGCGCACGCTCGTACACCTGCGCGTCGATGCCCGCGCGCCGTAGCGCGATCGCCGCAGACAGCCCGCCGATCCCGCCGCCGATCACGATCACGCCGTCGCTCATCGCATCCTCCGTCCGCTGTAGCCTGCAGCCCTGCCGGATTCCGGATGACAAGCTACGCGGCCCGCGCCTGTCGCGTGATAGGTAGATCGGCTCATCCGCGGTGGGGAATGTCCTGACGGGAAGGGCCGCCGGTTTGACGCTTCACCTGCACGCCCTCCAGACTGGCCGAAGCGCACCTCACCCGCGCTGTCCGAGGCCCCGGGAACCGTGACCGCTGCCGCGCCCAAGTTCCAAGGCGTCCGCGGCTAGATCCTTCGCCCCGCGCGGCAGGGTGTGTAGGCTGGTACGGTGCGCTTGGGGCTCAGGATGACAGGCCCTGGTGCGCGGCCGAGGGTTGGGGAGCGCACCACACTGGCTCCCTTCCCCCGCGCAGTTTGCGGGGGAAGGGTTGGGGATGGGGGGCGCCCGCCGACCGCACCGAATCCTGCCGCCAGCGGATCGATTTGTCTCCTCTCTCCACAGCAGTACCGTGCCGGCCCTCTGGTTCGTGCGCGGCCGGCTCAGGTGCTCGCGGCGAGGCCGGTTAGTTCCGCGCTGAGTTGCCAGAGGCGGCGGGCGGATTCGTTGTCCTGGGCGGCGCGGGACGGGTGCTTGGGCTTCTCGTCCTTGAAGTACTCGCCCGTGATGCCCGCCACGTCGGGGGACGAGGCGAGGTAGATGGCCGTGCGCGCGCCCTCTTCGGCGGTGCGGATGAAAGGCTTCAGCAGGCGCAGCGGGGCCCATCCGCCGAACAGGAGCGCCGTGCCCACGACGCCCGGGTGCAGGGCGTTCGCCGTCACCTCCGCGGCGGGGACGCGGCGGGCCAGCTCGCGCGTGAAAAGGATATTGAAGAGCTTGGCATTCGAATACGCGCGCAGGGCACCGTACTTTCGGCGCATCTGGATGTCGTTCCACGAGAACGAGGCGTGGTGGTGCGCCTCCGAGCTCACCGTCACTACGCGGGCCGGGGCGCCGGCGCGGAGCGCATCCAGCAGCAGGTGGGTCAGCAGGAACGGGGCGAGATGGTTGACGGCCAGCTGCATCTCCATCCCGTCCGCCGTCACCTGGCGCTTCTTGGTGTAGATGGCGGCGTTGTTCACGAGCACGTGGATCGCCGGATGGCGGCTGCGGATCTCCGCCGCGGCGGCGCGCACCTGGGCCTGGACGCCCAAGTCCGCGATCACCGTTTCCACCCGCGAGTGGCCCGCGGCGCGGGCGATTGCCTCGCGCGTAGCCCGGGCCTTGTCCGCGTTGCGCGCGACGAGGACGACGGTGGCGCCCATCCCCGCCAGCGCCGCCGCCGTCGCCTGGCCGATCCCCGCCGTGGCGCCGGTAACCACGCACACCCGCCCCTCCATCTCCCCCGCCATTCGTTCTCCGTCCGTTACAGGATTCGGCCACGCCGAGGTTGCCGGATGCACTCACCGCCGCGAGTTTCCAGAGAGCATCCAGCAGACCCAAAGTGAAGCAGCGAATGACGCAGAAACTCGACCGCCGCGAATTCTTCCGCCGCGCCGCCGTGCTGGGCGGCGGCGCCCTCATGGCCCCCGGCCTGGTGGGCCTTTCCGCCTGTTCACACGCCACCAACGGCCTTCCGCGCACCCCAGGCTACGGGCCGCTGGTGCGCAGCGCGGACGTCCCGGAGCTGTGGATTCCCCAAGGGTTCCGGGCCCGAAAGCTCAGCACGACCAAGGCGCCGTCGCTCGTAAACCCGAACCTGACGGTCAAGTACGGCGTGGACGGGATGGCCGCCTTCCCCGGGCCAAACGGCAGCGTGCGGCTTGTGCGCAACCACGAGGTGTCGGACAATGGGACGGTGGCCAGGCTGCTGGGCCCGGGCGAGCGCGCCTACGACCGCAAGGCGGGCGGCGGCACCAGCACCCTGCAGCTTCGGCAGGCGCCGGACGGCGAGGTGGCGCTGGAGCAGGAGTTCATCAGCCTCAGCGGAACGCACACCAACTGCGCCGGCGGCCGCACGCCCTGGGGCACGTGGATCTCCTGCGAGGAGACGACCGTGGGCCTGGCGCGCGGGTACGAGCAGCCGCACGGCTACTGCTTCGAGGTGGCGGCCAGCGCGAACGCGGAGGTGCAGCCGGTGCCGCTGAAGGCCATGGGCCGCTTCGTTCACGAGGCGGTGGCGGTGGATCCCGCAACCTCCATCGTCTACCTGACGGAAGACATCACCTACGACCCCGCCGTGCCTGCGGGGCGCGCGGCGGGCTTCTACCGCTTCGTTCCGGCGACGCCGGGCGACCTGCGGACGGGGCGCCTGCAGATGCTCTCCATCGTCGACCGCCCGAACTACCTTACGTTCCGCGGCCAGCAGGCGGGCGTGGCGTACCGCACGGGCTGGGTAGACATCCCGGACCCGGACCCGGCGGCGGCCGAGGAGAACTCGTCCGCCGTGTTCCAGCAGGGATGGGCGCGGGGCGGGGCGGCGTTCCAGCGGCTGGAGGGGTGCTTCGCGGCCGACGGAAGCATCTACTTCAACTCCACCACCGGGGGTGACGTCGGCGCCGGCCAGGTGTGGCGCTACCGGCCGGGCCGGGCCGGCGCCGGAGAGCTGGCGCTGGTGTTCGAGTCGCCGTCGCGCGACGTGCTGGACAGCCCCGACAACCTGTGCGTCAGCCCGCGCGGGGGGCTGGTGATCTGCGAGGACGGGCTGGGCGTGCAGTTCCTGCGCGGCCTTACTCCCGACGGCGAGATCTTCGACGTGGTGCACACCGACGGCCCCTCAGCCGAGACCGCGGGTGCGTGCTTCAGCCCGAACGGACGCACGCTGTTCTTCAACATCCAGGGCGGCACCAACGCCACCACCTCGGCGAACATGCAGGGCGGCACGTACGCCATCTGGGGGCCCTGGGAGAACGGGGCACTGTAGGAAGATCAACAGAAGGTCTCACGCGGAGGCGCGGAGAACGCGGAGGAACAGAACGCGCCTCCGCAGTTCTCCGCGACCTCCGCGCCTCCGCGTGACCCCCTGCAGTCCGTCGCTGATCAGTCCAGCCCGTCCCACTCCGCGTGGAAGCGCTCCAGGAACTGCTCCATGAACCGGTGCCGCCCCTCGGCCATGCGGCGCGCGGAAGGGGTGTTCATCCGGTCGCGGAGCAGCAGCAGCTTTTCGTGGAAGTGGTTGATGGTGGGGCCCGTGCTGGATTTGTAGCGCTCGAAGCTCTCGTGCATCTCCGGCGCCGCGTCGGGCTCGTGCATGGGGCGTCCGCGGCTGCCTCCGTACGCGAACGCCCGCCCCACGCCCACGGCGCCGATGGCATCCAGCCGATCCGCGTCCTGCACCACGCGGCCCTCGGGTGAGCTCATGGGCGTGGTCACCCCGGCGCCCTTGAACGACAGCTCGGCGATGATTGTGGCCACGTGCTCCGTCACCTCGGGGTCCACGCCGAGCCCCGACAGCCACTCCCGGGCCGCGCGCGGCCCGGCGCTGGCGTCGCCGCCGTGGAACTTGTGGTCGGCCACGTCGTGCAGCAGCGCCGCCAGTTCCACGACGTAGGCATCGGCACCTTCCTCGCCCGCCAGCCGCAGCGCCACGCGCCGCACCCGGTGCACGTGCCACCAGTCGTGGCCCGTTCCCTCGCCCGACATCCGCTCCCGCACGAACGCTTCCGTCCGCCGGAGGATCTCTCCCGGCTCCATCGTCATCTCGGCCTCATCACCGCTCGTGGGGGACCCAAACAGATCTGAACTGCATTTCACGCCGAGGACGCAGAGAAAACGGAGAGGACGCAGAGGAGCCGCGGCAGCCCTCTGCGTCCTCTCTTTTCCCTCCGCGCTCTCTGCATGAGACGTTACCGCGGCCAGTCGCGCGCGGCCGGCGATCAGCGGCGCCGGAACGCGACGGGCTGGGCTGTGGCCCGGCCCATGAACAGGGTTCCTGTCATCTCCTTCGGTGCGACCACGTCGGCCTCCAGCCCGAGTGCGAAGATCCGCACGTGGCCGAAATCCCAGGTTCCCTCCACCGCCAGCGTCTCGGGCGAGTCGTCGTGGAACAGGGCGGCCGTGCCGGTGAGGCGAGTCCCGGTCTGCTGCAGATCCAGGTGGATGGAGTCGTAGGGCACCCCGCCCAGCGTGGCGCGCCAGCGTCCGCCCGCCTCCGGCCCCGTCGCGTTGAACGGATTCCCGCACGCCGACAGCAGTGCGATCGCAAGGAAGGACGCAGCCCCTCGTATCATCGTTCCTCTCTAGGCGGGGCGCGAGCGGTCGGCGATCAGCGTGGCGAAGCCGTTCTCGTCGGCGATGTCCAGCGCGTAGTCCAGCGGCCGGTCCTTGCGAATCCAGGGGAAGGGGAGCACGGGAATGGGCTCCAGCAGCTCGGCCAGCGCCTCCAGGTTGGTGCGCTCGGCGATCCCCTGGCGGTCGGGGCTCACGTTGTTCAGCACCACGCCGCGCACCCGCAGGCCGGCGTCGTGGGCGGCGCGCACGGTGAGCATGGTGTGGTTCAGCGCGCCCAGGCGGTTGCCGGCCACGATCACCAGGTCCAGGTCCCATCCCACGAACAGCCCGTCCCAGGCCAGGTCGCGCGTCAGCGGCACCAGCAGCCCGCCCGCCCCCTCCACGACGATCCCCTCGCGCCCCTCGGAAAGGGAGCGGTACGCCACGTCGAGCGCATCCAGGTCCAGCACGCCGCCCGATCGAGAGAGCGTCACCCACGGGGCCAGGGGCTCGGTCAGCAGCAGCGGCCGCACCAGGTCGATGGGGTCGTCCGCGCCCGCCGCGTCGCGAAGGCGCAGGGCGTCGCTGGCGGGGTCGTCGGCCTTGACCCCCGTTTCGATGGGCTTCATGCCGGCCACGCGCATCCCCCGCCGGCGCATCAGCCCCAGAAGGACGGTGCCCACGTACGTCTTGCCGACGCTGGTTTCCGTTCCCGTTATCCCCAGCCGGATCATCGGTCTTCACTCCGGGTGCGCGCGGGTGCGGAAAGGCCTTGTGCCGAGCGCCCGCCGACCCGAATCTGTACGACGATGGCTCCCATGGAGCTCGCACAAAGGTGGGTCCGCCGCCGCCCGCGCGAAAGGCCCCGGCAAGAGGTCCGCATCGTACACGCCACACCCCGCACCGTCCCGCGGCGCGTGCTTCCCGGCCCCGGCCAGCACCTTGCATCATCCCGCGCGCCGGTCTGGTTCATGGGCACCTCCTGAATCGTCTAGATGCCGCACCGAATGCGCACCCGACCGCCGCTTTCCGTACCCGCGCTCCCCGGCCGCGACGAGCTGTACCGTCTGCTGGTGGAGAACGTCACCGACTACGCCATCATCATGCTGAGCCCCGAGGGCCGCGTGGTGACGTGGACGGAGGGCGCGGAGCGGATGTTCGGGTACCGCGAGGCCGAGGTGCTGGGGAGCCCCTTCTCCATCTTCTTTCCCCCCGAAGACGCCGAGTCGGGCACCCCCGAGCGCGACCTGAACCAGGCGGCGGCGGACGGGCGCTGCGAAACGGTCGCCTGGCGGATGCGGCAGGACGGCTCGCGCCTGTGGGTGAGCGTGGTGATCACGGCCATCCACGACCAGTCGGCGCGGCTGATCGGGTTCGGGCAGATCACCCGCGACCTCACCGAGCGCAAGGAAGTGGCGATCCGGTACGAGGAAAGCCGCCAGCGCTACCGCTCGCTCTTCGACAACAACCCCGACGCCATCTGCTCGTTCGACCTGGACGGCACCCTGCGCACCGCCAATCCCGCGGCCGAGGCGCTGACCGGCTACGAGATCGAAGACCTGCGGATGCGCTCGTTCTGGTCGCTGATGGCCCCCGACGACCGCGACCGGATGCGCGCGCTCTTCGAGCAGGCGGCGCAGGGCGAACCCTGCCATGCGCAGACCGCGCTGGTGCACCGGGTGGGCAAGCGGGTGGACCTGCGGGTGACGCTGGTGCCCATCATCGTGCAGGGGCAGAACATCGGCGTGTACTGCATTGCCGAGGACGTCACCGAGCGCCTGCGCGCCGAGGCCGAGCGCGAGTCCCTTCTCCTCCGTGAGCGCATCGCCCGCGCCGAGGCCGAGGCGGCCAACCAGGCCAAGACGCACTTCCTGGCCGTGGTGACGCACGAGCTCAAGACGCCGCTTCACGCCATCACGGGGTACACGGAGCTGCTGCGCGAAGAGGCCGCGGCGCTCAGCGACATGCAGCGGCGCCACCTGGAGCGCATCCGAAGCAACGGCCACCAGTTGCTGCGGATGATCGAGGACGTGCTGGGCTACGCGCGGCTGGACGCGGGGGGCGAAGGCGTGAAGCTGGGCCGGGTGAACCTGGCCGAGGTGGCGGCGGAGGCAGTGCGCGAGGTGAACCCGGCGGCCACGCAGAAAGGGCTGACGGTAGAGGTGCACGAGGGCGAGGAGTGCGTCGCCGAGACCGACCGCCGCCGTGTGCGCGAGCTGCTGCGCGCGCTGCTTTCCAACGCGGTGAAGTTCACGGAAGCGGGGCGGGTGGACGTAACGCTCAGCCGGGACACGTCTTGGGTGGCGGTGGAAGTGTCCGACACGGGAATCGGGCTGGACACGGACCAGATCGAGATGATCTGGGAGCCCTTCTGGCAGGCGGCCAACCCCATGACCCGCAAGGCGGGCGGCAGCGGGCTGGGGCTGAGCATCGCGCGGCGCCTGGCGACGCTGCTGGGGGGAGACCTGCAGGTAGCCAGCACCCCCGGCCAGGGGAGCAGCTTCACCCTGCGCCTCCCCATCGCCCACGGCTGACCGCTGGACAGAAGCACAGACCTCGGCCCTGCTGGGGCGACTGAAATCGCGGCAACAAAGGCCCAAAGTCCGCCTTCGCGGACTGCACGCGCAGTCGGGCGCGCAAAGGCCAGCCGGAGCGCGATCGAATTCTCCCTTTCCCCCGCTTGCGGGGGAGAGGGCCGGGGAGAGAGGGCGGCTGGGGGCATGCGCCGCGTCACCCGAAGCGCACGGTCCCCGGCCCTCGTTCATGTCGAGTGCGCGAGGCGAGCCGAAGCGCGTTTCAGGTCTCCCCCTCCCCTGCGCAGCGGGGGA
>NZ_DATBNB010000489.1 GCF_036554565.1 Longimicrobium sp.
CGACAGCTTCACCTTCAATCTCGTACAGTATCTGGGCGAGTTGGGGGCGGAGATGGAGGTCCGGCGCAACGACGAGCTGTCGGTGGACCAGATCCGCGACATGGCGCCGGAACGGATCGTGATCTCTCCCGGGCCGTGCACCCCGGCCGAGGCCGGCGTGTCCGTCGACGTCATAAAGCAGCTCGGGCCCACCACGCCCATCCTGGGCGTGTGCCTGGGCCACCAGAGCATCGGCGCGGCGTACGGCGGCGACGTGGTGCGCGCGCGGCGGGTGATGCACGGCAAGACGTCGCCCATCCGCCACCACGGCGAAGGGATCTTCGCGGGCGTGCCCTCGCCGCTGACGGTGGCGCGCTACCATTCGCTGGTCATCGAGCCGAGCACGCTTCCCGGCGAGCTGGAAGCGATCGCCTGGACGGAGGAGGAGGGGTGGGAGGACGAGATCCAGGCGGTGAGGCATCGCGAGCACCCGGTGTGGGGCGTGCAGTTTCACCCCGAGTCCATCGCCAGCGAGCACGGGCACGACCTGCTGCGCAACTTCCTGCGGATGGGATGACGCGCACGCTCACGGCGCTCCTCCTTGCCGCCGGGCTCCTGCTGGCCGCGCCCGCCGCGGCGCAGGTGCCGGAGATCGCCGGCGACGACGACTCGCCGGCCGTTCGCCGCGCGCGCGAAATCTTGGCGCGGCGCACGTACGTGTGGATCGACCGCGACACGGTGCTTGGCCCGGAGTTCCGCACCCCGGGCGACCTGGTGATCTACGACGCCGAAGTGAAGCTCGAAGGCAACGTCGACGGCTCCGTCGCCGTGCTGGGCGGCGACTTCTGGATCCGCCCGGGCGGCCGGGTGGGCGGCGCCGTGGCGGTGCTGGATGGCGGCGTGTACCCGTCGGGGCTGGCCATCCTGGAGCGCGACTCCATCTTCCGGCAGGACGCGCAGACCCGCGTGGCCATCGCCACCGTTCCCGCGGCGGACGGCACCTACACGGCCTCGGTGACGGTCACCCCGCCGCCGCGGCCGGCGTTCTTCGCTCCCGCCGTGGGCCCGTTCCCCACGTACGACCGGGTCAACGGGCTCACGCTCTCCGCCAGCGCCAACATCCACCCCACACGCCGGCGCGGCGGCCCCCGGCTGAACGTGTGGGGCTCGTACCGTTTCGAGCAGGAGAACCACCTGGGCGGCGGCGTGCGGGCCGACGTGCCGCTGGGGCGCGAGAACGTCCACCTTACCGCCGAGCTTTCGCGCGCCACACGCACCAACGACGCGTGGATCTACGGCGACATCGCCAACTCGCTGCACGCGCTGGTGCTCGGGAACGACTACCGCGACTACTGGGACGCCGACGTGCTGCGCGTGATGGTGGAGCGCCCGGTGGGCAAGCCGCTGATCGCGGGCGAGTCGTGGCTGGGCCCGCGCTTCGGCGTGCAGGCGTCGCGCGACCGGCGGCTGGAGGCCCGGGACCCGTGGTCGCTGCTGGGGGACGGCCTGGACCGGCCCAACATGGAGACGCTGGAGGGCACCCTCGTTTCCGCCATCGCCGGCACCGAGTACCACTGGCGCGGCATCAGCTCCACCTTCGACGGCCAGGTGAACCTGGAGCACGCGCTGCAGGGCGCGGGCGACGCCACGTTCACGCAGGCGCTGGTGGAAGGCACGTATTGGGCGATGGCGCTGCGCACGCACACCATGCGCGTGTACTTCCGCGGGATGATGCCCCTGGGCGGTGGGGCGCCGCCGCAGCGATTCGGCATCCTGGGCGGCAGCGGCACGCTGCCGACGGAAGAGATCGCGGCGTTCCGCGGCGACCACCTGGCCTTCATCGAGTCCAGCTACCTGATCCCGTATCCCCGCATCGTGCTGCCGTACGTCGGCTCGCCGAGCCTGGAGATCGGGCACGCCGTGGGCGCGGCGTGGGTGGGCGACGCGTCGCCGGACTGGGTGCAGAACGCCGGCGTGGGCATCGTCTTCCCCTTCGTCTACGCCCGCGTGCTGGTGAACCCGGCCGACTTCGAGCCCAACCTCAGCTTCGGCATTTCCCTCCCGCAGTTCTGAAGCGTGAGCCACGAGGACGCGCTGGTCCGCAGCTGGAGCCGCAACGCCGAGGCGTGGACCCGCACCGTGCGCGAGGGAGGGATCGAGAGCCGGCGGCTGGTGACGGATGCCGCCATCGTCCGCGCGGTGCTGGAGGGCCGGCCGGAGCGGGTGCTGGACGTGGGCTGCGGCGAGGGATGGCTGGCCCGGGCGCTGGCGGAGCAGGGGATCGGCGTCGTGGGAATCGACGTCTCCCCGGAGCTGGTGGACGCGGCGCAGCGGGCGGGCGGGGGAGAGTTCCACGCCGTGTCGTACGACGCGCTGGCGGCGGATCCGTCGCTCGCCGGCGGGGAGTACGACGCCGTCGTCTGCAACTTCTCGCTGCTGGACGAGCACCCCGTTCCCCTGCTCGCGGCCCTGCGGCGCGTCCTGCGTGCCGGCGGCGCGCTGCTCATCCAGACGGTGCATCCCTGGACGGCCGCGGGCGAGGGGCCGTACGAGGACGGCTGGCGCACGGAAACGTTCGCGGGCTTCGGCGAGGGGTTCGCGGCGCCCATGCCCTGGTACTATCGCACGCTGGCCTCGTGGATGGACGTCGTCTCGGCCGCCGGCTACGTCCTCGCGGACCTGCGCGAGCCCCTGCACCCCACCCCCGGCCGCCCCGCCTCGCTGATCCTGACCTGCGTGATGCAGATGACCCTGTTGCCGGGGAAATATCCCGTTTAGCTTGCACCCGTACACCTGCCCGCCCCACCCACCGCGCGAGACGACCTTCCCATGAGCGAAATCCAGATTTCCGACAACTACAACGACCTGTCCACCGACAGCGGCTTCCAGTTCGAGTTCCACTGCGAGCACTGCGGCGAAGCCTGGCGCTCGGAGTTCGACCGGTACGCGGCGGGCACGGCGGATGGGCTGCTGGGCGCGGCGGAGGGATTGTTCGGCGGCATTTTCGGCAGCGCGCGCAACGCGCTTTCGCACGTGCGGAACGCGGGGTGGTCCAAGGCGCGCGACACGGCGCTGCGCGAGGCCGTGGCGAGCGCGCGGGAGCACTTTCACCGCTGCCCCCGGTGCGCCAACCACAACTGCGACAACTGCTGGAACGAGGACGAGGGCACCTGCATCTCGTGCGTGCCGCGGCTGGACCCCGAGCTGGCCGCCATCAACCGCGAAGCGAAGATCGCCCGCGCCCGCGAGGTGGCGTACGAAAAGGCCAGCGTCAGCGGGGCAGACCTGGAGCAGCGCGTGGTCAGCTGCCCCGACTGCGGCGCGCCCGCGGGGCGGGGCAAGTTCTGCCCGGAGTGCGGCGTGGCGCTCTCGCTGAACAAGACGTGCGGCGGCTGCTCGGCCGAAATGCCGTCCAGCGCCAAGTTCTGCCCGGAGTGCGGCGAAAAGGCCTGATCGTCCGCCGCGTGGACGCTACCCGCCGGCGTGCCGGGCCAGGAGATTCTCGATCTTCGTGAGCAGGCGCGCCAGGTCGATCGGCTTGGTGTCGTAGTCGTCGCAGCCGGCACCCATCGCGTGCTCCCGGTCGCCGGCCATGGCGTGCGCGGTGAGCGCGATGATGGGAATGTGGCCGGTGGCCGGCGTGGACTTCAGGCGGCGCGTCGCCTCCCATCCGTCCAGGACCGGGAGGCTCATGTCCATCAGCACCAGGTCCGGCAGCTCCCTGGCGGCCCGGTCCACCCCGTCCTGCCCGTCGACCGCGACCACCACGTCGTAGCCCTTCCGCTCCAGGCGCCGCGACAGCATGTCGCGGTTCATCTCGTTGTCTTCCACCAGCAATATCTTCTTCATCGCGTACCCGAAGCGTCAGGCGCCGGCCGCGCCGCTTCGTCTCCGTTGGGGGTGGCCATCGCGCCGCGGGGAACGGCGAAGTCGTCGAGCAGTTCGCGCACGCGCGAAAGCAGCGACTCGTGCGAATCGCCCGTCTTCTGCAGGATGGTTTCCACGTAGCCGCTCAGCCGCTGGCGGTCGCGGGCGCTCAGGTCGTGGGCGGTGATCACGATGATGGGCACGTTGCGCCACTCGGGGTGGTGGCGCACCTGGTCGGCGAACTCGAAGCCGTCCATCTCCGGCATCATCAGGTCCAGCAGGATCACGTCCGGCGTCTCCGACTCCATGCACTGGAGGCCGGCCCGGCCGTCGTCGGCCTCGCAGACGCGCCACCCTTCCTTGTCGAGCACGTTGCGCATCATCGCACGCGTCGCCGGATCGTCCTCTACCATCAGCACCAGCGACTCGGGGCCCGGGCGCGCGTACCTGCGAAGGGTGGCGGACAGGCGGTTGCGGTCCACCGGCTTGGTGGCGTACTCGGCCGCGCCCAGCGCGAACCCGCGTTCCGGGTCGTCCACCATCGTCAGCATGATCACCGGAATGCCGCGCAGCTCCGGGTCTTCCTTCAGCGCCTTGAGCACGCTCCAGCCGTCCATCTCCGGCATCATCACGTCCAGCGTGATGGCGGCGGGGTGCAGGGTGCGCGCAAGCCGCAGCCCTTCCTGCCCGCTGGCCGCCGTGCGGACGGCGAACCCCTCCTCCGCCAGGTAGCGCTGCAGCAGCTCCCGCGGGGCGGGGTCGTCGTCGATCACCAGCACGTAGCGCGTTCCGGGCGGGGCCTCGCCCCCCGCCGGGATCTCGCCGGCGCGCGAGGCCACGAAGGCGCCGGCCCGGGCGCCGTCGCCCTCCGGCGGGCTTTCCTGCATCAGCGCGGGAAGCTTGATGGTGAACACGCTCCCCTCGCCCAGCACGCTCTGCACGGAAACGTCGCCGCCCATCATCTGGCAGAAGCGCCGGGTAAGGGCCAGCCCCAGCCCCGTTCCCCCGAACCGGCGCGTGGTGGATGCGTCGGCCTGGCTGAAGTCCAGGAACAGCTTGGACAGCTGCTCGTCGCTGAGCCCGATCCCGGTGTCCGCGACACGGAAGACGATCCACTCGCCCCCGTCCATCAGCTGGCGGTCGGCGTTCAGGGTGATGGTGCCGCCCTGGGTGAACTTCACCGCGTTGGAGAGCAGGTTGTAGAGCGCCTGCCGCACCTTCATCTGGTCCGCGCGCATCTCGCCCAGGCCGGCGGCGCGGACGACCTTCAGGGTGTTGGCGTTCTTCTGCACCATCGGCTGCACCGTCGAGGCGACCTCGTCGATCAGCTCGGCCAGGTCGAACCGCTCCACGAACAGCTCCATCTTCCCGGCTTCGATCTTCGACAGGTCCAGGATGTCGTTGATCAGCGCCAGCAGGTGCTTTCCCGCGGAGTTGATGCGCCCCAGGTCCACGGTGAACGACTCCAGGCTCTGCTCGTCGGCCTCTTCCTGGAGCATTTCCGAGTAGCCGAGGATGGCGTTCAGCGGCGTGCGCAGCTCGTGGCTCATGTTGGCCAGGAACTGGCTCTTGGAGCGGTTCGCCGACTCCGCCGCCTCGCGGGCCTCCGCCACCTCCTCTTCGGCGCGCCGCCGCTCGGTCACGTCTTCCAGCGCCAGCATCAGCAGCTCGCCGTGGCTGCCGGCGCGCAGTTGCCGGGCGTTCAGCAGCATCACCCGCCGCCCGATCTGGGGAAAGGTGTGCTCCAGCTCGAAGTCGTTGAACACCGACTGCGTGGGGATGATGTCTTCCAGCAGCACGCGCAGGTCGGGGATGTCCCACTGGCCGTTGCCCAGCTCGTAGATGAGCTGGCCCTCCGTCTCTTCCGCGCCCACCTCGAAGGTGTGGTAGAAGGCCCGGTTGGCGCTGCGCACGCGGAGCGACGCGTCCAGGATCAGCAGCGGCTCGCGGACGGTTTCCACGATGTCCTGCGCG
>NZ_DATBNB010000490.1 GCF_036554565.1 Longimicrobium sp.
GGACGGCACGGTGGAGTTCCGCCAGTCCACCTTCTTCGCCGAGCCGCTTTCACCCGCGCGGCTGCGGGCGCGCTCGCACACCCATCGCCCGCGGCTGGGGGAGGATGGGCGGATCGACCGCATGGTGCTGGAGCGAATGGAGGGCGCCGCCACGCTGGAAGAGATCGCCCGCGAGCTGGCGGGCGCCTTTCCCGCCCGCTTCGGCACCTGGGAAGAGGCGCTGACGCACGCCGGGCGCCTGGCGGAGAAGTACGGCGCGTGACGGCGATCGAAGCGTCGTCCGGCGTGGACGCGGCGCCCGAGGCCGCCCTGGTGCTGCTGGCCGCGCGCGCCGCGGTGGACGCGTCCACCGCTGACGGCGTAGCGGACGTCGTCGGCCGCGGGGTGGACTGGGACGCCGCGCTGGCGCTGGCGGAAAAGAACCGGCTGACGCCCCTGCTCCACCGCCTGCTCGCCGGGCAGGCCGAGGTGCCGCAGCCGGTACGCGCCACACTGCGGTCTGCCTACGCGGCCAACGCGGGGGAGGCACTGCGGCTGTCGGGCGAGCTGCGGCGGCTGGTTTCGGCGCTGGAGCAGGCGGGGGTGGCGGCGCTGGCTTACAAGGGCCCCGCGCTGGCGGTGCGCGCCTACGGCCAGGTGGCGCTGCGCACCTACTCGGACCTGGACCTGCTGGTGGCGCCCGAGGACGTGCCGCGGGCCGCGCGCGCGCTGGCGGAGCGTGGCTACGCCGCCGCGTACTCGTTTTCGCCCGCACAGGAGCGGCTGTTCCTGTCGGTGGACGGCGACGTGCCCTTCCATCACCCCCACACGGGGACGCTGGTGGAGCTTCATTCGCGGGTGTCGTCCGCGCGCTTCTGCATCCGACTGCCCACGGCGGAGCTGATGGCCCGCGCCCGCCCGGTGTCCATCGGCGGGGGGACGGTGCCCACGCTGGCCGACGACGACCTGTTCCTGGCCCTGTGCGCCCACGGGGCCAAGCACCGCTGGGCGCGGCTGGAGTGGCTGGCCTCCACCGGGGCGCTGGCCGCGCGCGCGGAGCTGGACCTGCGTGCCCTCGGCGACCGAGCGGGAGAGGCGGGCGCCCGGCGGACCGTGCTGCTGGCCCTTCACCTCGCCGGGACCACGCTCGGGCTCCCCCTCCCGCCATCGCTTGCCCAAGCCGCCGCTGTGGACCCCGAGATCCCGTCCCTGGCGAAAGAGGCGCGGGGGCTGTGGTTCGCGCCCGCCACGGACGAGGACAGCACCGCCGCCAACCTGCGCTTCAACTATCGCCTCTGCGATGGCCGGGCAGACCGGGCGCGGTACGCGGCGCGCTGGCTGTTCACGCCCACGCCGGAGGACTGGTCGTGGCTGCGCCTGCCCGCTCCGCTGGCGCCGGCGTACCGCGCCCTGCGGCCCCTGCGGCTGGCGCTGCGCTACGCGCCGGGGAGGGGGTGGTGAGCGGAAGCGCCACGGTGCGCTTTTGCCGCCAGCTCGCGCGCAACATGCCCGGCCCGGCCGCCGCCGCCGTCGCGCTGGCGCTGGTGGTGGCCGCGGCCGAGGGGGTGTCCGTGCTGGTTCTGGCGCGGCTGCTGGCCCTGGCGGGGGTGGCGGTGGACGGCGGCCCCGCCGGGGCGCTGGCGCGGGCGGTGGACCGCCTGCTCGGCGCGGCCGGCATGTCGGCGGAGCTGGGCCCGGTGCTGCTGCTGTTCGTGGGCGTCACCCTGGTGCAGGCGCTCGCCCGCCGGGCCGACAGCCTGATGGCGCACCGGATGGAGCTGCAGAGCGCCCTGCGTCTGCGCACGCGGCTGTTCCAGGCCGTCGCGGGCGCGCGCTGGCTGCCGCTGGCCCGCCTGCGCGGCACCGACCTGCTGACCGCGCTGACCGGCGAGGCCGACCGGGTAGGCGCGGGAGCCGGGCACGCGGCCACGCTCCTGGCGCACGCGCTGATGGCGCTGGCGTACCTGGGCTTCGCCCTGCGCGTCTCTGCCCCCATCACCGCCGTCGCCTTCGGCTGCGGGGCGGTGCTCCTGCTGCTGCTGTCCCGGCTCCGCCGGACCGTCCGCGCCGCGGGCGAATCGCTCTCCACGGCCTCGGCGGATCTCACCGCCGCGGCCGGCGAGCACCTGGGCGCGCTGAAGGTGGTAAAGAGCTACGGGGCCGAAGACCGCAACGCCGCCCTGTTCGCCGGCACCGCGCGCCGCGCCGCCGACGCGCGCGAGCAGGCATGGCGGGCCTTCGCCGATACCAGCGCCGCGTTCAGCGTGGGCGCCGTGGTGCTGCTGGCCGTGGTGACGTACCTGGCGCTTTCGGTGCTGCGGGTGTCCGGCGCCACCGTGCTGCTGCTGGTGTTCCTCTTTTCGCGGCTGGTCCCACGGCTCTCGTACCTGCAGGGGCTTCACCAGATGTTGTCGCGCGAGCTGCCCGCGTGGGAGCGGCTGACGGCGATGGCCGAAGCGCTGGAGGCGGAGCACGAAGACCTGGAGCCGGCGCACGAGCGCGTGGAGCTGGCGCACTCCGTCCGCATCGAGGACGTGTCGTTCGGCTACGAGGCGGCGCGGGGCGATGCGTTGTCGGACGTGGGGCTGCAGATCGAGGCGCGCCGGACGACGGCCGTGGTGGGCCCCTCCGGCTCGGGGAAGACCACCCTGGCCGACCTGGTGATGGGGCTGGTGCGGCCGCGCGCCGGGCGCATTCTGGTCGATGGCCGGACGCTGGACGAGTCGTGGCTGCGCGCGTGGCGCGAAGGGATCGGCTACGTGGCGCAGGACACCGTGCTGTTCAACGACACGGTGCTCGCCAACCTGCGCTGGGCGCGCCCCGACGCCAGCGACGACGAGGTTCGCGAGGCGCTGCGACTGTCGGTGGCGGATGGGTTCGTCGCCGCGCTGCCGGACGGGCTCCACACGGTGGTCGGCGATCGGGGCGTGCGGCTGTCCGGCGGCGAGCGGCAGCGGCTGGCGCTGGCCCGCGCGCTCCTCCGCCGCCCGGCCCTGCTGATCCTGGACGAGGCGACCAGCGCGCTCGACGCGGAGAACGAGCGCCGCATCCGCGAGGCTATCCGCGGGCTGCACGGGCGGATGACCATCCTGATGATCACCCACCGGCTGCCCAGCGTGCGCGACGCCGACGTGATCCACGTGATGGAGGCGGGGCGGCTGGTGGAATCCGGGTCGTTCGCCGAGCTGATGGCGCGCGCCGACGGGCGTTTCCGGCGGCTGTGGGCCAGCCAGAGCGGCGAACTCGATCCCGCCGATCCGCTCGTTCCGTAGAATTCTCCCGCCCCGCTTTTGGATCACGCGGAGGCGCGGAGAACGCGGAGGAACGGCGGAGGCGTCTCATGCAGTTCTCCGCGACCTCCGCGCCTCCGCGTGAGACCCTTCCGTTTTGGATGCCCAGCGTGCCGCATCTTCTCGAGGTACCCATCGACGCCGACGACCAGGCGCAGATCGCCCGGGCGCGGCGGCTGTTCCAGGTGCAGCGCGAAAGCCGCTGGCGCGTTGCGCAGGGCACGGCGCGAGAGCGGATCGCGAAGCTGCGCGGACTGCGCGCGTCCATCATCCGCCACCGCCAGGCACTGTACGACGCCGTCCGGGCGGACTTCCGCAAGAACCCCGCGGAATTCGAGATCACCGAGGTGCAGCTGGTGCTGGCCGAGATCGCCCACGCCACCCGCCACCTGAAGCGGTGGATGAGGCCGCGCCGCGTCCCCACCCCTGCCCTGCTGGCGGGCGGGCGCAGCCGGGTGCGCTACGAGCCGCGCGGCCAGGTGCTGATCCTGGCGCCGTGGAACTACCCCTTCCAGCTGCTGTTCAGCCCGCTCATTGCCGCGGTCGCGGCCGGCAACGTCTGCATCCTGCGCCCGTCGGAGAAGGTGCCTCACACGGCAGCCGCCATGGCGCGCATCATCGTGGACGCCTTTCCCGAAGACGAAGTGGCGATGGTGGCGGGCGGCATCGAGACGGCGGACGCGCTGCTCTCGCTGCCTTTCGACCACTTCTTCTTTACGGGCTCCATCGCCGTGGGACGCAAGGTGATGCGCGCCGCGGCGGAGCACCTGGCGACGGTGACGCTGGAGCTGGGCGGAAAGTCGCCGGCCATCGTGGACCGCTCTGCGGACCTGGCCGTCGCCGCCGAGCGCATCGTGTGGGGCAAATTCGTCAACGCGGGGCAGACGTGCGTCGCGCCCGACTACGTGCTCGTGCACCAGGACGACGCACAGCGCTTCATCGCCGCCGCGCGAGCCGACATCGCGCGCTTCTACGGCGCGACGGACGAGGCGCGCCGGGCCAGCGAGTGCTTCGCGCGGGTGATCGACGGCCCGGCGTTCGAGCGCATCGTCGGCGTGCTGGACCAGACGGTGGCGGGTGGGGCACAGATCGAGGCGGGCGGGCAGCGTGACGCGTCGGAGCGATACCTGGCCCCGACGCTCCTTTCCGGCGTGCAGTGGGACGCGCCGGTGATGCGGGGCGAGATCTTCGGTCCCGTGCTCCCCATCGTGGAGTACGCGTCGCTCGACGAAGCGCTGGCCCGCATCGGCGCCGGGAGCAAGCCGCTGGCGCTGTACGTATTCAGCCGCGACCGGCGCGCCACCGAGCGCGTGCTGCGCGGCACCACGGCGGGCGGCACCATCATCAACCACGTGCTTTGCCACCTGGCCAACCCCGACCTGCCGTTCGGGGGCGTGGGCGAGAGCGGCCAGGGGAGCTATCACGGGTTCGCGGGCTTCCGCGCCTTTTCGCACGAGCGCGCCGTGCTGTCGATGGGGCGCGTGGGGCTCGGCCCGCTCTACTATCCGCCGTACGGTCCGCGGATGCGGCGCATCGCCAACCTGGTGTCGCGCTGGATGGAGCGCCGCTGATGCCGAACCCCATCCACATCCGCCCGGCGGAAGAAGCCGACGTTCCGCTGATCCTGCGGTTCATCCGCGAGCTGGCGGGCTACGAGCGGCTGCTGCACGAGGTGGTGGCGACGGAGGAGCGGCTGCGCCATACGCTTTTCGGCCCGCGGCGCGGCGCGGAGGTGGTGATTGCGGAGGCGGACGGCGAGCCGGTGGGCTTCGCGCTCTTCTTCCACAACTACTCCACCTTTCTCGCGCAGCCCGGGCTCTACCTGGAAGACCTGTACGTGCGCCCCGAGGCGCGCGGGCGGGGGATCGGCCGGGCACTGCTGGCGCACCTGGCCCGGCTGGCGCGCGAACGCGGCTGCGGCCGGCTGGAGTGGTGGGTGCTGGATTGGAACGAGGCGGCGATCCGCTTCTATCACTCTCTGGGCGCCCGCCCGATGGATGAGTGGACCGTCTTCCGCCTCACCGGCGGCGACCTGGACCGGCTCGCGGAAGAGTAGCGGCTCGCTCGCGTAGACGGGTCAGCCGCGGATCGCCTGCATCCTGCGCAGGCGGCGCTTCGCGGCGAACCGGCGGATCCGCCGCGCCCATCGCACCGGCGAGAGCAGGAAATCCACGAGTTCCATCAACTCCAGGGCGCCGTCCAGCACATCCACGATCATCGGTTGGGCCAGTCCCACACGACGAACAGCAGGAACGGGCCAACAACCAGGCTGGCGCCCCCGAAGTAGAGGAGCAACGGGTGAACGGGGGCTGCGTCCGCGAACGCCCTCGAGATGGCGAATACCCCAAGGCCTGCGAGCCCGAGCGTGACCCACGCGCGCCAGGTGAACAAGCTGAAGACGTCGAACATCTCCAGAGCCGCTTCCACCGCAAACTCGAAGACCCAACCTCCTAGACAGCCCACCACCTCGTCGAGCATCGCTCCTCTCTGCGCCGGCGTCCAGAAAGCCACTCTGAATACCATACGCGGGTGCCGATGCCCCGGTTTCGCTACAGCGGCTGGGAGGCGATGCGGATCAGGTCGTCGTGCACGCGGCCGTTGGAGGCGGCGATTCCCTTCCAGTGCGGATCCGGCTGGTTGAAGCGCGGCTCCTGGCCGTCGATGCGCGTGACGGTGCCGCCGGCTTCGCGCACGATCACCACGGCCGCGCAGACGTCCCACTCGGACTTGGGGCCGCGCGAGACGAACGCCTCGGCGCCGGCCTCGGCCACGCGGCACATCTTGTACGCCGTGCTGCCCAGCGGCTCCACCTGCCAGTCCCCGAACGCGTCGAACTCGCCGCGCTTCATCTCCCACCGCGACGCAACGATGCGCGGGCCCTCGGCCATCCCCCGTCCCGAGACGCGAATCGGCTGGCCGTCGCGGAAGGCGCCGCCCCCCTCGATGGCGTGAAACACCTCACCCGTGACGGGGTTGTGCACCACGCCCAGTACGGCGCGGTCGCCCTCCGCCAGGCCCACGCACAGCGCGAACTCGGGGCGGCCGGCCACGAACGAGTTCGTGCCGTCGATGGGATCCACCACCCACACCCGCTCGCGCTTCAGCCGCTCCGGTGAATCCGCCGTCTCTTCCGAGAGCCAGCCGTAGCCCGGGCGCTCGCCGAGAAGGACGCGGTGCAGCGCGCGGTCGGCGGCCAGGTCGGCCTCGGTCACGGGCTGCTCGGGCGATTTGAACGTCACCTCCTGCTCCACGCGAAAGGCGCGCATCACCGCCTCGCCCGCGGTGCGGATGGCGCGGATGGCCAGCTCGAGGTCTGCTTCCCTGGAAAAATCCTGCATCGACTGCATCAACTCACGATTTCGTTGGTAGGATGGAGGTGGGCCTCGGCGGCTGATGCGCGCGCCTCGGGTGGGCCCCTCCCCCGGCCCCCTCCCCCGGCAAACTGCGCCGGGAGAGGGGAGAACTTCGGTCGCGCGGAGGCCGGGTTCGGCGCATGCCACGCGTTGCCCCCTCTCCCGGCCTCTCCCCCGCAAACTGCGCGGGAGAGAGGTGCACTGCTTACGAGGTTCGACTGGGTGCCTCGCATTCCGCAGGAGCCCCCTCCCCCCCGCCCCCGTCCCCCGCTGCGCAGGGGAGGGGGAGACCTGAATCGCGCTTCGGCCGGGGTCGCGCACTCGACACCGACCGAGGAACGGTGCGCTTCGGAAACCCGGGTGCATGCCCCTGGCAGCCCTCTCTCCCCGGCCCTCTCCCCCGCAAGCGAGGGAAAGGGAGAATTCGATCGCGCTTCGGCCGGCCCGGCGCACTCGATTTCGCGTGCAGTCCGCGAAGGCGGACTTCGCGATGTTCCAGACGCGACTTCAGTCGCCCCAGCGGACCGGGCGCTCCGCACCCGGGCTGCCGTCGCACCAAACCGCAAAGTGTACGCCCTCTCCCACGCTGTTTGTGGGAGAGGGTGGCACGCGTGTCAGCGCGGCCGGGTGAGGGCCCCACGGCAGCCGAGGCCTCGGGCTCGGTGACCGCTGCCGCGCCCGGGCTTGTACGTGTCCGCCGCTAGATCCTTCGGCCCGCGACGGGTGTGCTGCGGGCCGGTTCGGTGCGCCTGGGCCCCAGGATGACAGGCCTTTGTGAGGCTCCACGGCTTCGGTGACGCGCCGGGCTGGCTCCCTTCCCCCGCGCAGTTTGCGGGGGAAGGGCTGGGGATGGGGGGCCCCGCGGCATGCGCCACAACCTGTCTATCTACCACGCAGCCCTCACTTCGGCGGCTTGCGCTCCCACTTCACCGGGCGCGTGGCGCGCGGGTGCACGTCCAGCTTGCGCGCCCAGGCGCGGAACTCGGGTCCGTGGTCCGGCTTCTTGCCCTGCGCGTGCTGCCACAGGTGGATCATCTCGTGGCGAAGCGTCGCCTCGGACTCGGCGGGGAGCGCGTGCGTGCACAGGACGCGCGAAATGACGATCTCCAGCGGCGACGAGCTGAAATGCCCGTTGCGGCGCCGCATCTGCCCGCTCAGGTACAGCGGCACCTCCGGCAGGGTACCCCCGAAGTGCGCGGCGTTCACCCGGCGGAACTCCGCCAGCAGCCGCTCGATCTGCGGCCGGTCCGACGCCAGCACCTGCCGCGTGCGCGTTCGCCGGGGCGGCACCGACTCGGCCGGGATCAGCGTGATAAAGCGGCGGACCGCATCGCGCGCCCGGTTGCGCGTCCGCGCGTCCCGCGCGGAGAACAGCCGCGCGACGGCCACCAGCACATCCTCCGGCGCGGCGGCGAACGCCGTGTTCAGCCGCAGCGCAGTCCCCCGCTCCGCCACGGAGGCCATCACACGCCGGTTCTTCGTGAACACCACGCGCCGGATCTGCGGGGCAACGGGCGACACGATCGACAAGATCTCCCGTTCCGTGCGCCCGATCGCTTTCGGCCGCGCAGGGGCGGGCTTCGCCGGGGCAGGCGGCGCGGGGCTCACCGCTGGTGTCGATGCGTCCGCGGGCTCTGGGAACGCCTGCTGGACCGCCACGTTCTGCTTCGGAGGACGCGGTGCGGCCTTGGGCTTGGGAGGCTTGGCAGACGATTTCGGCTGGGCACCGGGGGGCGGCGCCCAGCCGAAAAGGTCCAGCACGTCGTCCAGCAGGCTCACGCGACGGCGGCCATCGGCGGGCGTTCCGCGTGGCGGTACTCCACCCGGTACCCCATCTGCCGCGGGATGGCGAGCAGCCGGTCCAGGTCCAGGTCGATGCGCGCCCCCGCCTTCTGCGTCACCTCGTCCTCGATGGGAAGGTCGAAGTCGTTGGCGCCGTACTCCAGCGCGCGGAAGGCGTCCTCGTTCCGGGTGAGGACCGAAGTGCGCACGTGCTTCACGTTGTCCAGGAAGATGCGCGACAGCGCGATGTGCCTCCAGTACTCGCCCGCGCCCACCTCGGTGCCGCCGAACGCCGTACCGTACGGCTTGTACGACCAGCTGAGGAATGAGAACAGGCCGTCGTGCCCCGCGGCCAGACACTGGTCCTGGAAGTCGCGGGTGCGCTGCAGGTGCTCCAGCCGCTCGTCCATCGTCTCGTCGAAGCCGATGACCATCGTTCCCGTGGTCCGCATGCCGGCCTCGACGATGGCCTGCTGCGCCTGGAAGTACTCGCGGACGGTATACTTGAACTTGGCGTGGCGCTTCCGGAAATCCTCCGTCAAAATTTCCGACCCGCCCCCGGTGATCCAGTGCACACCGGAATCGCGCAGCCGCGCCGCCGTATCGGCGTACGACAGCTTGGCGCGGTCGGCCAGGTACATGAACTCGGCGACGGTCAGCGCGTAGAACTCCATGCTGTCGCCGTACCGCTCGCGCACCGCGGCGAACAGGTCGCAGTAGTAGTGCAGGGGCAGCTTGGGGTTGAATCCGCCGTTGAACGAAACCAGATCGCCGCCGAAGTCCCGCAGCTCGTCGATCTTGGCGAACACGTCCTCGCGTGTCATCACGTAGCCGCCCTGCTGGTTGGGCAGCACGTAGAACGCGCAGTAGTCGCACTGGGCCACGCACACGTTGGTGTAGTTGATGATGCGCATCACCATGTACGTGGCGGCATCTGGCTGGTGGTAGCGCGCCCGGACGATGCCGGCCAGCCGCTTCAGCTCGTCGTCCGGCGCGTGCTCCCACAGCAGCCGCGCGTCGTCGGCGCTGATGCGCCCGCCGCCCTCGACCGTGGCCGCGATGGCCGCCAGCCCGCCCTGAACATCAACCCCGGCTCGGTGGGTCACGATCCCCGTATCCTGCTTTCGTTGCGTACGTTGGACAGGGAAAGATAACGACTTCGCCACGGCAGGACGAGAGCACGCGACTCCGCCTTCCGGCACTCCCGCACTGACGCACTCACGCACTTTCCCGCTACGGCCCCGCCGAATAGATTCCGAACGACACCGGCGCGCGGCGCCCGCGCCAGCCCGAGCGGACATGCCCAAGTACACCGACCTCGACAAGCCCGCGCAGTTCCTGAAGAACGTGGGTCCCAAGCGGGCGGAGCTCCTTGCCAAGCTGGGGCTGCTCACCGCGCGGGACGTGCTGTACCACGTCCCCCACCGGTACGAGGACGCGTCCACCGTCACCCCCATCAAGGACCTGGAAACGGGGATGGACGCCACCATCGTGGGGCGGGTGGTGAGCAAGGGCGTTCTCCCCACGCGGCGCGGGCTGCGCATCTTCCAGGCGGTGGTGCGCGACGGCACGGGGCTCATCGAGTGCTCGTGGCCGGGCCAGCCGTTCCTGGACCGCACCATCGCGCGCAACGACCTGCTGCTGCTCAGCGGTACCTGCCGATTCTACCACGGCCGCCAGTTCCAGCCCAAGGAATTCACCACCCTGGCCCGCGAGGGCGAGGAGGCGTCCGAGGAAAGCGGCACCATCTTCCCGGTCTATCCCGCCACCGAGGGGCTGACCCATCGTCAGGTCCGCACGGTGATCGCGGAAAACCTGGACGATCTGCTGCGCAAGGCCAGGGACGAAGACCTCCTGCCCCGGGAGATCCGCGAGCGTGCCGGGCTCGTCCCACTGGCGCAGGCGCTGGACTGGATGCACCGCCCCACGTCGCTCAAGGACGTGGAGCAGGGGCGCCGCCGGCTGGCATACGAGGAGCTCTTCTTCCTTCAGCTCCTGTATGCGCAGGCGCACCACCGCGCCGCCGCCGAGCGCCCGGGCATCGCCTTTCCGCGTCGCGACACGCTGGTCAAGCCGTTCCACAAGTCGCTCCCCTTCACCCTCACCACCGCCCAGAAGCGCGTGCTGAAGGAGATCGGCGAAGACATGGGGCGCCCCCGGCGGATGAACCGGCTGCTGCAGGGCGACGTGGGCTCGGGGAAGACGGTCGTGGCGCTGTTCGCCATGCTGCGCGCGGCGGAAAACGGCTACCAGGCCGCGATGATGGTGCCCACCGAAATCCTGGCCGAGCAGCACGCGCGCACCCTGCAGAAGCTGCTGGAGGGCCTGCCCGTGGGCGTCACGCTCATGACCGGTCGCCTGGGCGCCAAGGCCTGGCGCGAGGTC
>NZ_DATBNB010000491.1 GCF_036554565.1 Longimicrobium sp.
GCCATGCCCGTGACGCCCTGGTCGAACCCGGCGATCACCTGCCCGCCGCCGATGGTGAACTCCAGCGGCTCGCGCCCTTCCGAGCTGTCGAACACGCTGCCGTCGTCCAGCGTGCCCTTGTAATGAACGCGGACCGTGTCCCCGCGCTTCGCTTCGGCCATCGCTCAGATCTCCTGGTGTGAAACCGCGCAGGCCTCTCCCGGATGGAAGTCCCGCATCACGGCAAGGTGGCAAGATCGCCGCCCCTCCGCCAGCAGCAGTTTGGCCGGACGGCGGTTCGCGGCAGCCGTTCACTGAACCGCGGAACGTTCAGTGAACGCGCTCACCCGCACTCTCGCGGATGGCCGAAACGCGCCTCCGCTGCTCGTAAACCCGCGTGCCGTGCAGACTTGCGATATCTCCGAACCCAACGGGGCAGCCGGGCACCGCCCGTGCCTTCTCACGGACCCGACCACGATCGCCGGGCGATGAGCCCGGACCACACTCCACACGGAGCTTACCCCATGAAGGCTCGCATTCTTCCCGTCTTCGCGCTGGTGCTCCTGGCTGCCTGCCCGAGCGCCGACAACGGGAACACCGAGGCGCCGGCCGACAGCACCCACGCGGTGGCGCCGCCCGAGCAGGCGACGGTGCCCCCCGCCGCCGACACGAGCGTGCCCAGCGCATCGCCGGCCGGTGACAGCGTCGCCGCCGACCTCTCGGCGACGGGTTCGGTGGGCACCTCGTCCGACAAGCAGTAACACGTCCTCCCCTCTCCGCACAGCAGTCCCGTGCTGATCGAGGCCAACGCGCGGGGGCGGCCGGATGGACCGGCCGCCCCCGCATGCGTTCCGCAGGCCGCTCGCTGCGTTGTGGCCTGACTGGCACACTCCTCGCCTCCCCCACCGCCCCAACGAAAACCCGGGAATCCTGGCGAGGGCCATGTCCAAGTACCTTCACACTCTGCTGATCGCCGCGGCTGTCCTGGCGCTGGCGCCCGCACGCGCGGCGGCCCAGGAAAGCTTCGTCCACGTAGCGGTCAGCCCCAACGCCGACACCGCGTTCCTGGCGCGCGCCGACACGTCGGCCGTTCACGCCCTGCACATGGTGCTGCGCGACCGGCAGCGCTGGGGAAAGCCCGACGCCGACGTCTCGTCGCTGGCGCCGTTCTTTGCCGAAGACGCCCTGCTGCTGGGGCGCTTCGGCGAAATCTACCGTGGCCGCGACGAGATCCTCCGCTTCTTCCAGCGGATGCTGGGATTCGGGGAGATCCAGAACATGCGCCTCACCCTGGGCGCCAAGGACGGATTGATCTATGTCACGGGGCGCTACCGCCACCTGATCCACCGTGCCGACGGCCGCGGCCGCTTCTACGAAGACCTGGGCAGCTACGCCTGGGTGTGGGAGCGCCAGCGCGACGGCCAGTGGCGCATCCAATCCATGATGATGATCCCGGAGCCCAATCCCGGCAGTCCCGCGAACCCGTACCAGTAGGCGCAGTGCAGATCATGAGAGTGATTTCCATCGTCGCGGCGGTCCTCTGCCTCGCCTCGTCCGCCGCGGCCCAGGCACGGACGGGAGCCGGCCCCCTGGCGAACAACGCCGCCGATCCCATTCGCGAGGCCGCCCGGCGTTCTCCCGAGGTCACGGGGCGCACCCCGGACCCGGCGTCGCTCCCCGGGCCGGTGTTCGCGCCGGGCGGGAGGCCGTTCTTCAGCGGCGTGTTCCTGGGCGACGACGCCAGCAAGGCGGAAGTCATCGAGCAGTCCATCCGCGACTTCACCAACATGGTGGGCAAACGGCCCGCGCTGGTGAAGACCTTCCACGCCTTCAACGCTGATTTCTCGGCCAACGGGTGGGCGGGGCGCCTGCTGCGCAGCGTGCAGCGCACCGGGGCGACCAACTACATCGCCCTGGCGCCCGCGTGGACCTCGGAGGTGCCCACCGACAGCGTGCTGCGGGCCATCCTCGTCGGCAGCGGCGACGACGAGCTTCGCCGCATTGCCCGCGAGGTCAAGGCGTTCGGCGGGCTGGTGCTGATTGAGCCGGGATGGGAGATGAACGGCCGCTGGGGCTACCGCTGGCAGGGGGTCGACAACGGGCTGGCCGCCACGGCGCCCGCGAGGTACGTGGAGGCGTGGAGGCGGGTGGTGGACATCTTCGTTCGCGAGGGCGCCACCAACGTGCGCTGGGTGTTCAACCCCAACACCGGCAACCCCGTGCTGGGCGGCGCGCCCGGCCCGGCGCACTGGAACTGGTGGGGGCACTACTATCCCGGCGACGACTACGTGGACTACGTGGGGTTCCACGGCTTCAACGGCCCGTCCGTCTGGTTCCACCGGTGGATGCCATTCGCCGACCTGTTCAGCGGCGACCAGGCA
>NZ_DATBNB010000492.1 GCF_036554565.1 Longimicrobium sp.
TGCCGCCGCGAGGGGCAGAAGCTGTTCCTGAAGGGCACCAAGTGCTTCACCGACAAGTGCCCCGTCGAGCGCCGTCCCTACGCCCCCGGCCAGCACGGCCAGTCGGGCGGTGGACGCCGAAAGAAGACCTCCGAGTACGCCCACCAGCTGCGTGAAAAGCAGAAGGTGAAGCGCATTTACGGGATGGCCGAGAAGCCGTTCCGCAACATGTTCGAGAAGGCCGCCCACCAGACGGGCATCACCGGCGAGAACCTGCTGGTGGCCCTGGAGAGCCGTCTGGACAACGTGGTGTACCGCATGGGCTTCGGCAGCACCCGCAAGGAGGCCCGGCAGCTCATCCGTCACGGCCACGTGCAGGTGAACGGCGGAAAGCTGGACGTTCCGAGCGCCCAGGTGCACCCGGGCGACGAGGTTCGCATCGCGCCGAAGAGCAAGGACATCCTGCCCGTGCAGGCGTCGCTGGCTTCGAAGACCAAGCCCAGCAACGTGGGCTGGCTGGCGGTGGACGAGGGCTCGCGCACCGGCCGCATGCTGACCCGCCCCACGCGCGCGGACATTCCGCTCGCGGTGCAGGAGCAGCTCATCGTCGAGCTCTACAGCAAGTAAGCCGAGGGACCTGGCCCGTGCGGCGGAGCGCAGATCGCGCTTCCGCCGCCCGGGTTTTCCCGCATCCTGCCCACACTGGGAGGGGACCATAGTGGAACTCGATATTACCGGCCTGCAGATGCCGAACACGCCCGAGCAGCCTCGGGCGGGACAGATCGTTCTTCGCCCGCTGGAGCGCGGCTTCGGCCACACGCTGGGCAACACCATCCGCCGCATCCTGCTTTCGAGCCTTCGGGGCTCGGCGGTGTGGGCGTTCCGCGCCGACGGCGTGCTCCACGAGCACCAGACGGTGCCGGGGGTGGTCGAGGACGTGCACGAGATCATCCGCAACCTGAAGTCGCTGGTGCTGCGGATGGACGAGGGGGCCGACGAGGCCGTGCTGGAGCTGCGGGCCAACAAGGCCGGCCGGGTGACGGCGCGCAACATCACGGGCCATCCGTCGGTGGACGTCATCAACCTGGACCACCACATCCTGGAGCTGCAGGACGACCGCGACCTGCGCTTCGAGCTGTACGTGAACAAGGGCCGGGGCTACGTGCCGGCCGAGGCCCACCCCATTCCGCGCGGCATGCCGGCGGACCTGGTGCGGGTGGACGCCATTTACAACCCGGTGACGCGCGCCAACTTCGTGGTCGAGGAGACGCGCGTGGGCCAGCGCACCGACTTCGACCGGCTGGTGCTGGAAGTGGAGACCAACGGCGCCATCGACGTGCCGTCGGCGGTGCAGTACTCCGCGCGGCTGGCCATCGAGCACCTGGCGTTCCTGGCCGGCGGCTCGCCCGAGTGGCGCGCCGACCGGACCTGGGGCGAGACGGCCGGTGCCGGGTTCGCCGTTCCGGCGGGGCGCGCGCCCATTCCGCCGCGCCTGCAGGAGCTGCTGAACCGTCCCATCGAGGACCTGGCGGAGCTTTCCGTCCGCAGCCGCAACTCGCTGCAGAAGGAAAACATCCACACGGTTCGCGACCTGGTGCAGCGGACCGAGCAGCAGATGCTTTCCATCGACAATTTCGGCAAGAAGTCGCTGCAGGAGATCAGCGATTTCCTGGCGGGCCACGGCCTGCGCTTCGGCAGCTCGCTGGAGCAGGACGACGCGGGGACGCTCTGGTGGGTGGTTCGCGACGAGGCCAACGACAACGAGCAGATCGGGGGCGCCGACGCCGGCCCCGCCGGGGAGCTGTAGAGGAAGATGAGACACGGAAAGAAGGGCCGCGCGCTCGGCCGCACGACGGAGCACAAGGAGGCGCTGCTTCGGAACATGGCGATGAGCCTGTTCCGTCACGGCCGCATCGAGACGACCACCGCCAAGGCCAAGGAGCTTCGTCCGTTCGCGGAGAAGCTGATCACGCTGGCCAAGCGCGGCGATCTGCACAGCAAGCGCCTCGCGGCGCGGCACATTCAGGACCGCGACGTCCTGGTGCGCCTGTTCGACCAGATCGGGCCGGTGTTCTCGGAGCGTGCGGGTGGCTACACCCGCATCCTCAAGACGGGTTCGCGCAAGGGCGACGGCGCCGAGACGGCGCTGATCGAACTGGTGACGCGCCCCGAGGCCGCGGTGGCCGCGGCCGCCGCGACGGCAGTGCCCGCCGCGAAGTAACGCGCCCGTCCGCTCCGGATCCGAGCCCCGCGCTTCCCTCTGGGAGGCGCGGGGCTCGCCATTTATTCCCGTCGCGCACTCAAGACTGTCATCCAGAGGCCCGGCCTCGCCCGCCTCGCCCGCAGCACATGGTGGGCAGGGCCGTCGGATCTAGCCGCGGATGCATTTCAGTCCGGGCGCGGCAGCGACACGACTCCCTGAGATGCACCCTCGGCGCTTCGGCAAGCCCGGGGCGCATCCCCCGCACGGGCGAATGAATTCGCTGCAACAAACACACGAAGTCCGCCTTCGCGGACTGGCTTGTCTTCGTGCACTCGTCGGCTCGGTGGCGCGGCCGTGGTGCGTTGATTCCGTTGGCCTCACCGGGTATCATCAGCGTGCGGCGCGGTGGGCCGCGTGGGATACTCTCTCCGTTGGGGTCGGCGCATGTATTCTGACGAGGTGGTGGTGGGGCAGACGGCGGAGTTCCGGAAGACGGTGACGGAAACGGACGTGGTGCTGTTCGCGGGGATCACCGGCGACCTGAACCCCGCGCACATCGACGAGGTGGCGGCGTCGGCGAGCCGGTTCGGGGGGCGCATCGCGCACGGGATGCTCTCCGCCAGCTTCATCTCCACCGTGCTGGGTACGCGGCTTCCCGGGCCGGGCACCATCTACCTGGAGCAGTCCCTTCGCTTTACCGCGCCCGTGCGCATCGGCGACACGGTGACGGCGCGGGTGGAGGTCGCCGAACTGCTGCCAAAGCGGCGCGCGCGGCTTACGACCACCGTCCTGAACCAGAACGGCGAGGCGGTGGTGGAGGGCGAGGCCCTGGTGATGGTGCCCGCGCGGCCCCCCGCAGGCTGATCCGCCGCTCCCGGAACGAGAAGCGCCCCCAACCTGGCGGCGGGGGCGCTTTTCCGTACTTCAGGGCCGGGTCAGCGGGGCGCCTTGGCGCGGGCCGCGCTGAACGCGGGGGAAAGGTTGAACTCGACGGCGCCGGCGTAGTCGGCCCGGAACGCGACGTCGACGACCACTTCGCTTCCAGTGATCGGCCGGTCGAACGAGTCCAGCTCCACCGCCCGGAATCGTGCCGTGCCATCGACGTTTTCCGTCGTCACGTCGCGCAGGTTCATGGTGCCGCTGGTGGACACGAAGAACCGGCCATCGACGTCGATCTGGGCGACGACCCCGTTGTCGTACTCCAGGTCGGCGTTGTTGCGGATGGAGATGGAGCCTTCGCGGGAGAACTCGTCATCGGTGTAGTAGAACACGACCTCCGCGCCCTCCTCGAAGTCGTTCAGCACGATCAGGTCCTGATAATCCCCGATCGAGCTGCCCGAGTAGGCATCGCCGCGGAGGCTGGCGCTCACGTCTCCCGACACGTCGCCCTCGAACTCACCCGGCCGTACGTCCTCCACGTCCGTCGAGCCGCGGTCACACGCGGCGAGTGCAAAGGCGCAGACGAGCGCCGGGATCTTCAGCAGTTTCATCGACCTCTTCTCCACCATCCGAGGGTGTACGATCTCGCGTGACAGGGCCGGCTGCCCCCTCGCCCGCGCGGGCTGTCGGGTGCCGAAAATTGCAACGGCGATGCCGCCACGCGGGCCACTGCTTTCGCCCGGGTGGCGGAGGCGTATATTGTCGTCTGCGCCATACCGTTCCCGCCAGTACCGGTCACTTCCGCCGGGCGCACCTGCTCCTCTCCATCGATCGATGCCGCTTCTCACCCAGGGCCAGATCGTCGCGTTCGGCGGCGGCGGGTTCGCCATGGAGCCCGACAATCCGCTGCTGGACGACTACGTGCTGGGGCTTTGCCGCCGCTCGCGGCCGCGCGTGTGCCTGATCCCCACCGCCAGCGGCGATTCGTCCGCGTGGATCGACAGGTTCTATTCCGTCTTCGACGAAGGACGCTGCGAGCCGTCGCACCTGGGACTTTTCAGCCGCGGGGTGGACGACCTGTATGCGTTCCTTTCAGAGCAGGACGTGCTGTACGTCGGCGGCGGAAACACGGTGAACCTGCTGGCGGTGTGGCGCGCGCAGGGATTGGCGGATGTGCTGCCGCGGGTTCTGGCGAACGGGACGATCGCGTGCGGGGTCAGCGCGGGCGGATTGTGCTGGTTCGAGCGAGGGATTACCGACTCGTACGGCCCGGGGCTGAACCCGCTGACGAACGGGCTGGGCTTTCTGCCGGGCAGCTTTTGCCCTCACTTCGACAGCGATTCGCGCCGGCCGGACGCGTTCCGGTCGTTCGTCCGCGAGAGTGGACAGCCGGGGCTCGCGGCGGAGGACGGTGTGGGGCTGCACTACGTCGACGGCGTGCTGACGCGGATCGTCTCGTCTCGGCCCGCGGCGCGCGCGTGGAGGTTCGAGCCGCGGGGTGGGGAGGTGGAGGTGGGGGAGATCGTGCCGGAGTACCTGGGGTAGGGTCCCCTGACTGCCCTGGGGCGACTGAAGTCGCGGCAACCACGGCCCGAAGTCCGCCTTCGCGGACTG
>NZ_DATBNB010000493.1 GCF_036554565.1 Longimicrobium sp.
CGGGCGTCGCCGCCCTCCGCCGCTTGGGCGCGCTCGACGCGGTGCTCGCCGCCGGCCCCGCGCCGCTGGACGGGTGGCGCATCGCCGCGGATGACCACGCATTCGAGGGCCGCTTCCCAAGGGGCGTGCGGGGACTGGGGATCCCGCGCGAAGTGCTGGACACGATCCTCCTGAACCACGCGCGCCAGGCCGGGGCCCAGGTCCGCACGGGGCTGAAGGTCACGGACCTGGTTCGGCGCGCGGGACGGGTGGCGGGCGTGGTGACGGACGCGGGTGAGATCCACGCGCGGATGGTTGTCGGCGCGGACGGGCTGCGCTCCGTGGTCGTGCGGCGACTGGACCTGCTGCGGCGCGGCCCCAAGCTGCGGAAGCTCGCGCTGACGGCGCATGTGCGGGGGCTCGCGGCCCTTCGCGGGCGCGGGGAGCTGCAGGCGCGCGGGTGCGGCTGCCTGGGCGTGGCGGAGGTCGGCGGAGGGCTGGCGAACGTGACGGTCGTGGCGTCCGGACACGAGATGCACGAGGTCGGCGGCGGGCGCGAGGCATACTTCGATTCAGCGCTCCGTAGTTACGGCCTCCATGGCGTCCAGCGAGTGGACGAGGTGCTGGCGACAGGCCCGTTCGACTGGCCGGTGCGCCGGGCGGTGGCGGATGGTGCCCTGCTGGTCGGTGACGCAGCGGGCTACTTCGACCCGTTCACCGGCCAGGGCATCTACCGCGCCCTCCGCGGGGCCGAACTGGCGGCCCCGGCGATCGACCACGCGCTCCGGACCGGGAACGTTTCCGCAGACGCGCTCGGCTCGTACGAGCGAGCCCGCCGGCGTGCCTTCGCCCCGGGGGAGCGGCTTCAGCACATGATCGAGGCGTTCGTCGCGCGCCCGGAGCTGCTCCGGTGGGCCGCGGACCGCTTCGCCCGGCGCCCCGCACTCGGAGACGCGATCATCCGCGCGACGGGCGACGTAAACCCGATTCGTTCGCTCCTCCGCCCGTCGCTCCTCGCCCAGTTGGTGGCGTAGCCGGTCGAGGCGCAGCAGACGATGACGGGCAGCTCCGCAGGTGGCTCACAAGCACGCGCGCCATCCCTGCCGGAGCGCGATCGAATTCTCCCTTTCCCCCGCTTGCGGGGGAAAGGGCCGGGGAGAGAGGGCTGCCAGGGGCATGCGTCGGGCTAGGTCGAAACGCACCCACCCGGGTCAGTTCACGAGCCGCACCTATCGGCTAGCTCCCTTCCCCCGCGCTGTTTGCGGGGGAAGGGTTGGGAATGGGGGCGCCGCGGCATGCGCCGGCCCTCGTCGAAACGCCTCAGTACCGCCCCGATCAGCCCCAAGCTCAGTCGTACGCACTCAACCAACCACCACCATCACACCAATGAAGCCCACGCCCACCCTCGCGCTCGTGCTCGTCGCCGCCTCCTGTGCCCCGGTTCCCGCCGTGACGCCAATGCCGAGCACCGTTCCCACAGCCAGCCTGGAAGCCGAAGTGCGCGCGCTGGTCCGTGCGGCGGCGGGAGATACGGCGGAAGTTTCCGTTGCGTTCCTGGACCTGCAGACGGGGGACTCGCTGCTTGTGGATGCTCACGTCCGGATGCACGCGGCCAGCACGATGAAGGTGCCGGTGATGATGGAGCTGTTCCGCCGCCGCGCCGCTGGCGAGCTGGCCATGGATCGCGGCATGGTGCTCCGCAACGCCTTCACAAGCATCGCCGACGGGCAGACCTACTCGCTCACGGCCGGCGACGACAGCGATCCCGCGCTGTACGAGCGGGTGGGCGGCGAGGTGGCCGTCAGCGAGTTGATGGAGCGGATGATCACGCGCTCCAGCAACCTGGCTACCAATGCCCTGATCGCCCTCGCGGAGCCCGCGCGCATCGCGGAACTCATGGAGCGCATCGGTGCCGGGGACATGCGGGTGCTGCGCGGCGTGGAAGACAACGCCGCATTTCGTGCCGGGATGAACAACTCCACGACGGCCTACGCGCTCATGCGGGTGATGCGCGCTGTCGCGGACCCATCGGTGCTGGGGGAGGACGCCTCGCGCGAGATGCAGGCGATCCTTCAGCGGCAGGAGTTCACCGAGATGATCCCGGCCGGACTGCCCGCAGGGACACGCGTGGCGAACAAGACGGGCAACATCACCCGAATCGCCCACGATGCCGCCATCGTGTATCCGCCCGGCCGCGCGCCCTACGTGCTCGTGGTCCTGACCCGCGGCTTCGCTGACCAGAACGCCGCCGCCGCCGTAGGCCGCGACATCTCCGCGGCGGTCTGGCGCCACGTCGTGCGATAGGTAGGCACCGAGACGCATCAAACCTCTCGCAGGTCGAAGCGCATGCTCACCGGGATGGGTGAGGCGCCGCGGCGAGCGGCCGCTTCTTCACGTGCTCGTTGCTCGACCTTGTTGATTACGAAGCCTTGCCGCTCGTACCAGGCCACGAGTTCCGGCCGGGCGTCCAGGACGACGTAGCGGCACGCGACGAGCGCTGAGACAGCAGTGGCGAGATCGATTACGGCGGCTACGACCATCCGGCCCAGCCCCTTGCCCTGCCAGATCTCATGGACGCCCAACTGGGCCAGCAGCAAGGCCGCGATCGTCCTGTATCGTACCCCCGCCGGCTTTTCGCGAGTGCCCAACAGGATGGACCACATGCAGATCGTCGCGTACGCCGCTACGGATTGATCGATGGAGTACAGGTATGTCGTCGACAGCCTCTGTTGCTGGTCCAACCAGGCTCGTTCGCGTAGGAACATGTCCTGATCGTGCCGCCCGGATCTGAAGTCGAGCGGGGCGGGGACGTCCAGCCGGCGGCGTTCGGGAAGCATCATCGCGTGCATCCGGTCCGTCTTAGGTCCACGTGTGGCGGAAAAGGACTAGAGCAAACGGGCGAGCCGACCTTGGCTCGCCCGTTCACGGTTTCGTTCCGGCTCGGCGTGCTTCGGTACATGCACGTTCTTCCTGTTCAAGGCGTTCGCGAACCGCGCGCATCATCCGGACGCGCTCGAAGGTTGCCCGTCGTTCGGGGGTATCGGCGGGCGGTTTGCTCATCTCGTCCATGAGCTCCCTCCAGCCCTCGAGGCTGAGGATCGTGGGTTCCATCATGCTCGTTTCGCGGTCTCCAGAACGGTGTAAATCTACCTGAACGATGCTGAAGAGCCGCCACTGTGTCAAGGATGTCCAGAACACGCCACCGGTGACACATCTGGAGCCGTTGCAAGCCCTTGCGTCCAGTGCAATCCAACTCCGGGTTCCGTCCTCCCCTAGCCCCAGCCGCCACGTCTGCGCATCTTCGCTCGCTGTCCCCTGACCTGATCCACTCGACCCGGCGTGCTCGATGTCCGACCTGATCCTTACCGCCCGGCGCATTCACGTCCTGGGCAGTCACGCGCCGGTGCAGGCGCTGCTCATCCGCCACGGGCGGATCGTCGTCGCGGGGACGGCGGACAAGGCCCGCGCGGCCGCGCTGCCGGGCGCGGCGATGGAGCACGTGGATGGCGTGGTGACGCCGGGGCTGACCGACGCGCACGTGCACCTGACCACGTGGGCGCTCGCCAGGCGGCGCGTGGACCTGAACGCCGCGCCGACGCTGGACGACGGCGTTTCCGCCGTCGCGGAGGCCGCGCGCGCGGGCGAGGGGTGGGTGCGGGGGCTCGGGTGGGACAGCCATCGATGGGGCGCCCTGCCGACCAAGGAGCCGCTGGACCGGGTGTGCCCCGGACGCCCCGTGTTCCTGCAGAGCCACGACCTGCACGGCATCTGGGTGAACAGCGAGGCCCTGCGCCGCTGCGGCATCACGCGGGATACGCCGGATCCGGACGGGGGCGAGATCGTCCGCGACCCCGTGACGGGCGAGCCCACCGGCGTGCTGCTGGAAGAGGCGATGAAGCTGGTGTCCGCGCACCTGCCCGCCGATTCGGCCGAGGACGTGCGCGATGCGCTGCTGGATGCCCAGCGCGAGTGCCATGCACTGGGCCTGACCGGCGTGCACTCGGTGGAGGTGACCGGGCTCCAGGACTTCAGCGCGATGGAGCAGGACGGCGTGCTGCGCCTTCGCGTGCTGCAGGCCATTCAGCTCAACCAGCTGGAGAACGCCATCGGCGTGGGGCTGCGCAGCGGGTTCGGTGGGGAGTGGATTCGCATCGGCGGGCTGAAGATGTTCCTGGACGGCGCGCTGGGG
>NZ_DATBNB010000494.1 GCF_036554565.1 Longimicrobium sp.
CGCCAATCGCAAGCAGCTGGCGCCGGGGCACGAGGTGCAGCGTGCCGCCGCCCGGCTGCGGACGCGGCTGGACGTGCGGTTCGCGCTGGAAACCCGCGGATTGACACTGACGCTCTCGCCCGAGCCGGGGGTGGAGCGCACGTGGACGGCGGAAAAGGCCCGCTTCCGCGACCGGACCGCGGTCACGCGCGAGGACGTGGTTGCCAAGGCGGGCGACGTGGATCTGCGTGACCTGCTGGCCCACTTCTACACGGGCCCCTCGCTGCGCGTGGTGGGCGAGGACGGAGCCGCCTTTCTCCTTCCCGCCGCCAGCGAGGAGGAAGGGCGGGTGGTAACGCTCTGCCCGGCGTGCCACCACTGGCAGGAAGGGTCGGCGGCAACGTGTGAGAAGTGTGGGGGCCAGGCGGACACGGTGCTGGCGGCCCGGCCGGGGCGCCGGTAGGGCACGGGGGAGGGGGCCCTGGCCTCGCTGGGGCGGTTGAAACCGCGGCAACAAAGGCCCGAAGTCCGCCTTCGCGGACTGCATCCGCGGTATCGGAGATGTTCGAATGAAAATCGCGCATTCCGCCACTGGGGAGGAACGTATGCGAAGCCCTTGGACGCAGCTGTACCTGCACTTCACGTGGGCCACTTGGGACCGGTATCCGTTTCTGACTGCGTCCGTCCGGCAGCGCGTGTATGAGTGCATTCAGGCCGAGTGCGGGCAACTGGGCGCGGAGGTGATCGCGATCGGTGGCATCGAGGATCACGTTCACCTGCTCGTCCGGGTTCCGGCGACGTTGGCACCCGCGAACCTCGCGAAGCAGGTAAAAGGCGCATCGTCGCACCTGATGACGCACGAGATCGCCCGGGGCGAGGCCTTCAAGTGGCAGGGCGGATACGGCGTGTTCAGCGTGTCGAAGAGCGATGTGCCCCGGATCCGCGACTATGTCCTGCGGCAGGAGCAGCACCACCGGGAGAAGCGCCTGGACCCAGAACTCGAGCCCACGATGTCCGAAACAGCCAGGCTGTCGATGCACTGAACCACGGAGACGCACCGAAGCAGCCGGTGCAGTCCGCGAAGGCGGACTTCGGGCCGTAGTTGCCGCGAATTCATTCGCCCCAGCGGACCTGGCGCTTGGGCGATTCCTCAGGAATGGAGCGTAGATGACCGAAACAACCACCAGCGGCGCGCACGCCACGTTCGGCGGGGCCACGCACCTGGAGTGCACCCGCTGCGGCGCCACGTACGAAAGCGAGGTGCTGCACCGGCTTTCGCCCTGCTGCGAAAAGCCGCTGTACCCCCGCTACGCGCTGGATCTGATCGGCGGGCGGCTGCGGCGCGACGACCTAGCCGGGCGCTCGGCTGACCTGTGGCGCTACGCCGAGCTGCTGCCCGTGCGCGATCCCGCCAACGCCGTCCGCCTGGGCGAGGGGTTCACGCCCATGATCGACGCGCCGCGGCTGGCCAGCCGCCTGGGCGTGGCGCAGTGCTGGGTGAAAGACGAGGGGCAGAACCCCACCGCGTCGTTCAAGGCGCGCGGGCTGTGCATGGCCATCTCGCGGGCCAAGGAGCTGGGCGTTACCGAAGTGGGCATCCCTTCCGCCGGCAACGCGGGGAGCGCCACCGCCGCCTACGCCGCCGCCGCGGGGATGACGGCGCACGTCGTCGTCCCCGACGACACGCCGCACCCCATCATCGAGGAGATGCGGGCGCTGGGTGCAGATGTCGAGCTCCTCGCCGGGCTGATCACCGACTGCGCCGCCCGCGTGGCCGAGGGCACGCGCGAGCACGGCTGGTTCGACCTGTCCACGCTCAAGGAGCCGTACCGCGTGGAGGGCAAGAAGACGATGGGGTACGAGGTGGCCGAGCAGCTCGGGTGGACGCTGCCCGACGTCATCGTCTATCCCACCGGTGGCGGCACCGGGCTGGTGGGGATGTGGAAGGCGTTCGACGAGATGGAGCGGCTGGGCTGGATCGGCCCGGAGCGCCCGCGGATGATCTGCGTGCAGGCGGAAGGGTGCGCCCCCATGGTCCGCGCCTTCGAGCAGGGCACGGAGTACGCCGAGCCCTGGGTGAACGCGCACACCTACGCTTCGGGGCTGCGCGTGCCCCGCGCGGTGGGCGACTTCCTGATCCTGGACGCACTCCGCAGTTCCGGCGGCGCCGCCCTGGCCGTCAGCGACGACGACATGCGCGATTGGACGCGCCTGGTAGGCACCGACACCGGCGTGTTCTGCGCGCCAGAAGGGGCCGCCACCGCCGTGGCCGCCGCGCGCCTGCGCCAGCTGGGTGCCATCCGCGCCGAAGACCGCGTGGTGCTGTTCAACACGGGGAGCGGGCTCAAGTACGTCGTCCGAACCTGAAACATCCGGCGTGCTCCGCCCGTTCTGGATCAACGGGGGGCCGACGGAGGTATCAGTAGGACAGCCGGCGCACGGGGCGCGGCGAAACGCGGAGACGAAGCGGTGTTCGAGTACGCCAGCGGAATCAAGAAGCCGGTTCGACGGGGAGCGCTGGCGGCGGCGGCTTCCGCCGCCCTGCTGCACGTCGTGCTGGTCGGTCTCATCCTGTGGATGGGCCACTCGGGCGTGCTCATGGCGCTGGAGCCCACCGGCACCGGGCCGGTGCTGGCGTTTCCCGAGGGCGGCGGCGGTGGCGGGGGCGGCAGCGCGGGAACGGAGCTGGTGACGTACGTCGACATCGCGCCGCCCGCGCCCGTCGTAGAGCCGGAGCCCGTTCCGGAGGTGGTGGAGGACGTGCTGGTTCCGCCCGAGCCCACGCCGGTTCCCACGCCGCCCCAGCCCGCGCCCCCGGCGGAGGCCGCGCCGCGTCCGCCCGCCCCCACGCCGCCCGTTTCCGCGGGCACCGGCGGGGGAGCGGGCAACGGGCAGGGTCCCGGCGAAGGGCCCGGGCAGGGGCCCGGTGTTGGGCCCGGCTCCGGCGGCGGATCGGGCGGGGGGACGGGCGGCGGAATCGGCTCCGGCGTGGGGCCGGGAACGGGCGGGGGAACGAGCCGCATCCGCCC
>NZ_DATBNB010000495.1 GCF_036554565.1 Longimicrobium sp.
TACGGTCCGCCCGGGGATTGCTGCGGATTCAGGTGGGGCCGCGGGCCCGGCGCAGCCCGCGCCTCATCAAGCGGAGCCGGCGCAGCCCATGGCGGCAAACAGCGCCGGCGGGCGCACCACGGCCGCGCGGCTGCACCCGGAGTACGGCGATCCTCGGCTCGCCGCTCCCCCAGCACGCTCCGTGAGCGCGCTGGGCGATGCGGCGCGGTTCGAGACGGAGTTCCGCACCCGGTGGCGAGCGTTCCGCGACAGCATACAGCACGACATAGATCGCGAGCGGCTCGCCGCCGACTGGACGTGGAAAGACCCGACCGGGCGCGCGTGGGGCGTGCGGAACGGCGAGCTGTTCATCGATGGTCAGCGCACCATCGCCATGGAGATGTACGGCGAGCGCGACCAGGCCCGCGCCGCGCGGATGCAGGCTACGGCCCGCCGCGAGATCGGTCGGCAGGCCGAGGACATCGAGCGGGACCGCTACCTCCAGCGAAACCGCGCTCCCCGCTCCCGCCCCAGCCGGGATCGCGGCGAAGCTCGCCCCTGATCACGGGTAGGGCGTAGGCCATGGGAGGCGGAGCCCACCAGGAGTCACTTATCCAACACCGGACATCATGCCGCACGGTGCGTACAAGGAGCCGCTCTATCGGAAGGTGAATACCCAGACACACCGGGTGCACCACGACGTGGGCGGCAACTATCGGACGGGGCGGAAGGCGGGAGGATCCGACGCCAGCCGGGGCGCCATGCACGGCAAGAGCCGGCGGGGACTCGACTACACGCCGCTGTTCAGGTTCCTGCTCTCCAGGGTAGGCTCGGAGTGGGACAGCGTCTACAGCGAGGCGGTCGCGCGGCTCGATCGTGCCGATCCCATCTTCTGGCTCGTCGCGCGGCATGAGCACGAGCGACAGGAGAAGGTGCGCGTAGGCGAATCCAGCTACTACAGCGGCCTGTACATCGACGACGCCGGGATCCTGCAGCTCGTCAATCCCGACCTCCGGGCGCGAGACCTCGTCCCGGATTGTACGTGCTGCACGCACACGTTGAACGGCGTGCGCTTCGGCTCCCGGCCGTAGCCTTTTCGCGTCGGCGCGTCAGCGTTCCTGCAGAAGGATCGTGACGTCCTTGGAGTATCCCGTCGCCCGCAGCTGCAGGGGTCCATTGATGCCGCCGACGGTCGTGTACTTGCCCGCGAACGTGCCCTGGACGGCGCGGCCTTCGAAGGTCATTCCGCTGAACGTCAGGCTGAGCTGCGGACGCTGGAAGGTTCCGGTCACCGTGATGGGCACCGCCGCGGCCGCCGCCGTCTCCTTCATGGTGCCGCTCCCCGACACGGCGTCTCCCGTACCCTGCTGCAGCTGGAAGTCCAGCGTGAGCGTCGGCGACGATCCGGTCCACGGGCCGGCGACGGATGACAGCGCCGCTTCGATTTCCTTCTCGATGTCCTCGCCCGTCGGCAGGCAGGCTCCGGCGGCGAGCGCAATGACGAGCAGGGGGATGATTCGCGAGAAACGCATCGAGTACCTCCAGAGGGGGAGCGGGAACCTGCGCGGGGCAGCGCATCTTAGCCGCGCGGGCCGCTCCGGACAAGAAACACAGATTTCAGGATGCGGCGACGCGAAAGGACCGCGCGCCGCCACCTCGTGCGTGGATGGAGGCCCGCGGCCTCGCTCTCCTACGCCCGGGGCGCCTGGAGAACGAGGGTGTTGTGGAACGCCGTGATGGCCCAGCGGTCCCCCTCACGGACGACCACGGCCGTGATCCGGGACTCGTTGGTGCCTAGCAACGGGCCGGAGGGAGCATCCAGGCTCGCCGACGCCGTGGCCACGATGCATCCGGGCACCACCTCGCGGGCCGAGGTCACCTGATAACTGACGGTGCTCCCCTTGTAGATCGTGTCGAAGATGTGCTGATGACCCCGGCCCATGGCCACTCCGTCGCCGTGATGGTGGGCGCCGCGAATGTCCACGAAGTCGGTCACGTCGGCGAAGGGCTTGCCGAAGGCCGCGCCGTCGGCGGCGTTCCAGGCCGTTTCCAGCTGCGCGAACAGCTCGGTGGCGATCGCGGTGGGATCAGTGGTCATGAGTTCCTCCCTCGGTCGGGGTGAGCAGTGATCGGGTGAAGACCCGGAGCAGGCGTTCTTGGAGCTCCGCGGGGGTCCATCCACGGTTCTCCAGCAACTCGTACGTCGTGGATGCGCTCACGACGGCGGTTACGAAATCGGTGGCGGTGGCAACGGTCCACGCGGGCTGCAGCCGCCCTTCGGCCTCGAGCCGGGTCATCACGAGGCGGATGAGCTGGTCGCGGCCCCGGGTGCGCTGGCCGAAGGCCTTCATCAGCTCCGGATCGGTGGAGCGCGCGAACTCCACCGCCCTGTACTCGCGCAGCACCCTGGGGGTGAACGCGACGTGAAAGGCCAGGAGCGCGGCGAGTGCGTCCACGCCCGTGGCAGCCTCGAGGATGGGAAGGCTCAGGCGGTCCGCATCGAGCTTCGCACGGGCATGGTCCGCCACGGCCACGAGCAGGTCTGCCCGGGTGGGGAAGTGCGCATACAGCGTCTGGCGCGACACCTTCGCCTCCCGTGCGAGACGGTCATAGGTGAACCCGGCCCCGGCTTCGGTGCCCAGCAGCGCCACGACGGCCTCCAGGATCTTCTCTCGCGCATTCATTGGACACAATGTAGGGATATTCTCGAACGTGCCAAGTTCCCGCCGCCGCCTTCGACGCACGGGGGGACGGTGATCGGCTCTCGCCGCTACCGGCCCAGGCTCCTGATCTCCTGGGCCTTCGCGCGGCTCACGGGCACGCGGGCGCCGTCCATCAGCTCGGCTTCCAGGTTTCCGCGGGCGTCGCGGCGGAACGCGCGCACCTGGTCCAGGTTCACGATGTGCGTGCGATGAACCCGCACGAAGCGGCGCGGGTCCAGCCGGGCCTCCAGGCGGCTCAGCGAGAGATGGAGCAGGTGCTTGGCAGTCCCCGTGTGCGCGGTTACGTAGTCGCCGCTGGCCTCGAACCACGATACACGCTCCACGGGAAGGGGGACGAGCGTTCCGCCGACCCGCACGAAGAGCCGGCTGATGGGACCGCCCGCGAGCGCGCCGCTCAGCCGCTCGAAGGTGTCGGCCGGGGCGGGCTCGCCGAGCGCGGTGCGTACGCGCTCCATGGCGCCGGCCAGCCGCGATGGACCGAACGGCTTCAGCAGGTAGTCCACGGCGCCGAGTTCGAACGCGGTCACCGCGTGCTCGGAGAACGCCGTGGTGAAGATGACGAACGGCGGGCGCTCCAACCTGCGCAGCACGTCCGTCCCCAGCAGCCCCGGCATCTGCACGTCCAGAAAGACGAGTTCCGGGCGCAGCGCCTGGATCTGCGTGACCGCCGATACTCCGTCTGCCGCCTCCCCAATCACCTGCACCCAATCGAACGCGCTGAGCATGGCGCGCAGCCCCGCGCGCGCCACCGGC
This sequence comes from Longimicrobium sp., assembly GCF_036554565.1. Classification (NCBI taxonomy): domain Bacteria; kingdom Pseudomonadati; phylum Gemmatimonadota; class Longimicrobiia; order Longimicrobiales; family Longimicrobiaceae; genus Longimicrobium; species Longimicrobium sp. The sequence goes on from NZ_DATBNB010000495.1 coordinate 3,456, forward strand.
TCGTCGTCCGCGACGAACGCCGTCACCTTCACGCGTTCCTCCCGCGGTGCCGCGGCACGACGAGCACCGCCTCGTATCCCCCGTCCGCGGCTGGGCCGCACGCCAGCCTCGCCGCGCCGCCGTAGAGCACCGCCAGCCGCTCACGCAGCCGCGCCAGCCCCGTTCCCGTCCCGGCGCCGGACGCGGGCGCGGGCTTGTCATCGCCTGAATTGCGGACCGAGAGCGTCAGCTCGGACGCGGTGGCGGCGGCGGTGATTGCGATCTCCGTCGCCGCCACGCGCGGCGCCGCGCCATGGCGGACGGCGTTCTCCACCAGGGTCTGCAGCGCGAACGCGGGGACGCGCTCGTCGAGTAGATCATCCGGCATGTCCGCACGAACGATCAGCCGCTCGCCGAAGCGGATGCGCTCCACGGCCAGGTAGCGGTCCACGAATCCCCATTCGTCGCCGAGCGTCACCTCGTCGCGCTGCTCCTCCAGCGTCGCTCGCAGCAGGTCGGCGACGAGTTCCGCCGCCTCCATCGCGCGTTCAGGATCGACGGGGATGAGCTGCACCACCG
>NZ_DATBNB010000496.1 GCF_036554565.1 Longimicrobium sp.
CAACGTGCTCAAGTGCCGCCCGCCGCAGAACCGCAATCCGCAGCCCGACGAGGTGGACGCCTGCTCGCCCTACCTGCTCCGGCAGGTGGAGCTGGTGAAGCCCCGGGTGATTTTGGCGTTCGGCGCCTTTGCCGCGCAGACGCTGCTGGGCACGGACATCACCATCGGCAAGCTGCGCGGCCGCACGCACCAGTACCGGGGAATTCCGCTCGTTCCCACCTATCACCCGGCCGCCTGCCTGCGGCACCCGGCCTGGGTGCGCTCAGTGTGGGAAGACCTGCAGCGGGCGCGCGACGTCCTTGAGGCGGCCTAGGCCGCAGCCCGAAATCTTGAGCCCGCGTCCGCGCGGGACCTTCTGATCGAAATTCGCTCTTTAGCAGTACCGGAGCCGCATGTCCATCGCAACTCCCTTCGTTCCCAGAGTCGCCGCGCCGCCGCCGCCCCCGTCGGCGTTCGCGGACCGCTCTCCCCCGTATTCCGCCGAGGCCGAGCTGGCCGTGCTGGGCGGAATGCTGATCGACGCCGACGCCCTGACCAAGGCCATCGAGGTCGTCGACGACACGATGTTCTACCGCGAGGGGAACCGCCGCGCCTTTCGGGCGATGCAGCGGATCTTCGAGCGCGGGGACGTGATCGACGCGCTGACCCTGGCCGAGGACCTGCGCAACCACGGCGACCTGGAATCCGTGGGCGGCATGCAGTTCATCGCTTCCATCATGGACGCGGTGCCCACGGCGGCGAACATCGAGTACCACGCCAAGATCGTCCGCGAAAAGGCGCTGCTGCGCCGGCTGATCGAGGCGGCGACCACGATTATCCAGGACACGTACGACAATCCGGGCGAGGTAGACGAGCTTCTCGACAAGGCCGAGCACAAGATCTTCGAGGTCGCGCAGACGCACGACCGCAAGGGCTTCGTTTGGATCAAGGAGATCCTGTGGCCCACGTTCGAGAAGATCGAGGCCCTGCAGAACAATAACTCCTCCGTCACCGGCGTCCCCACCGGCTTCGCCGACCTCGACGAGCTGACGGCCGGCTTCCAGCCCAGCGACCTGATCATTGTAGCAGCTCGCCCGTCAATGGGAAAAACTGCATTTACCCTCAACATCGCCCAGCATGCGGCGATCTCGGCGAAGAAGCCCGTCGCGTTCTTCTCGCTGGAAATGAGCAAGGAGTCGCTTGTGCAGCGCGTCCTCTGCGCCGAGGCGCGCGTGGACGCCAGCCGGCTGCGCCGGGGGCGCCTGCTGGATGACGAGTACGCGCGCTTGGCTACGGCCGCGGGCTACCTGAACACCGCGCCCATCTACATCGACGACTCCGCCGGCATCTCGGTGCTGGAGATGCGCGCCAAGGCCCGCCGCCTGAAGTCCGACCGGCAGGACCTGTCGCTGATCATCGTCGACTACCTGCAGCTGATGACGGGCGGCAAGGGAAAGACGGAAAATCGCCAGCAGGAAGTGTCGGAGATTTCGCGCGGGCTCAAGGCGCTCGCCAAGGAGCTGGACGTTCCCGTGGTGGCGCTCTCGCAGCTCAGCCGCGCCGTCGAACAGCGCCCCGACAAACGGCCCATGATGAGCGATCTTCGTGAATCAGGCGCCATCGAGCAGGATGCAGACCTCATCATGTTCCTCTATCGCCCCGAGTACTACTTCGGGCCTACGGACAAGGAGGGGAACAACATCGAGGGCCGCGCCGAGGTCATCATCGGCAAGCAGCGCAACGGCGCCACCGGCACCGTACAGATGATGTTCCTCAAGGAGTTCACGCGGTTCGAAAGCTACTCGCCGCGCAACGACGGGCCGCCGGAGTACTGACCGCGGCGGAAACTGACGGAATGGCGAAGACGAAGACGGCGTACTTCTGCCGCGAGTGCGGCAACGAGACGGCGCGGTGGCAGGGGCAGTGCCCCGGCTGCCACGAATGGAACACGCTGGTGGAAGAGCCCACCGCGCCCCGCAAGAGCAAGGGGTCAGCGGCGGGCTCGTCCGCGCGCGCGTCGGGCGCCGGCATCTCGGCACCCGTGCGGCTGCGCGACGTCGAAGGCGCCGAACGTCCGCGCTGGGCCACCGGGCTGGCGGAGTTCGACTTCGTCCTGGGCGGCGGCATCGTTCCCGGCTCCGTCGTGCTGGTGGGCGGCGAGCCGGGCATCGGCAAGTCTACCATCCTGCTGCAGGTGGCGGGGCGGCTGGAGGGTGCCCAGCGGAGCACGCTGTACGTGTCGGGAGAGGAATCCGCGCACCAGGTGAAGCTGCGTGCCGACCGGCTGGACGAGGCGGCATCGTCGGTGACGCTGCTGGCGGAAACGGACCTGGATGGCATCCTGATCCGCGCCGCCGAGCTCAATCCCGCCGTCCTGCTCATCGACTCCATCCAGACCGTCTACACGCCGGAGCTGGAAGGCGCGCCCGGCAACGTGGGCCAGGTGCGCGAGTGCGCGGCCCGGCTGCAGCGCTTCGCCAAGCAGACCGGGACGGCGGTGTTCCTGGTGGGCCACGTCACCAAGGGCGGCGGGATCGCGGGACCCAAGACGCTGGAGCACATCGTCGACACGGTGCTCTACTTCGAGTCGGCCGGCGGGCTGGACAACCGCGTGCTGCGCGCGACGAAGAACCGTTTCGGCGGGGTGGATGAGATCGGCGTGTTCCGCATGACCGCGGCGGGACTGTCCCCCGTCGGGAATCCGTCGGAGCTGTTCCTGGGCGAGCGCTCCGACGCGGTCCCCGGCTCCGCCGTCGTGGCCACGATGGAGGGCACGCGCCCGCTGCTCGTCGAGGTGCAGGCGCTGGCGGCAAAGGCCGCGTACGGCGCGCCGCAACGGGTGAGCACCGGGATCGACCAGAAGCGGCTGGCGCTGCTGCTCGCCGTACTGGAGAAGCGCGCGGGTCTCCACTTCGGCCAGTTGGACGTGTTCCTGAACGTCGTCGGCGGGCTGCGGCTCACCGAGACGGCTACGGACGCGGCTGTGGCCGTGGCGCTCGCATCGAGCGTGTTCGACCGACCGGTGCCGTCCGACACCGTGGTCATCGGCGAGTTGGGGCTGGGCGGCGAGCTGCGCCCGGTCGGCCAGATCGAGCGGCGGCTGACCGAGGCCGCGCGCATGGGCTTCCGCGCGGCGTACCTGTCGCCGCGCGCCGTTCCGCAGTCGGTGCCGCCCGGCATCCGCGCCATTCCCGTCGAGGACGTCCGCACCCTTGTCGACCGCATCTTCGCCGCCTGACGCGCCGCGTGCGGCGGCCGTGATCGTCGCCGGCGGCTCCGGGCTGCGCTTCGGCGGGCCCGTGCGCAAACAGTACCTGGAGATCGGCGGCGTGCCGGTGCTGCTGCGCGCCATCCGCCCCTTTCTCGCGCATCCCCGCATCGGCCAGGTGATCGTCGTCCTCCCGGCGGAAGACGTCCTGCACGCGCCCACGTGGCTGCTGGATGTGCCCGTGCGGATCGTGGCGGGTGGCGCGGAGCGCGGTGACTCGGTCGCGAACGGGCTGGCGGCGGTGGAGGATGTGGATCTGGTGCTCATCCACGATGGCGCGCGTCCGTTCGTCGACGGCGGGATCATCGATCGCGTGCTGGATGGATGCGTGTCCGGCGGAGCCATCGCAGCCGTGCCGGTGACGGACACCATCAAGCAGGTGGATGCGGAAGGCGCCATCGCCGGCACGCCGGATCGCCGTACGCTGTGGCAGGCGCAGACGCCGCAGGGATTTCCGCTCGGCGGACTGCGGGAGGCGTATCGCCGCGCCGCGCAGGAGGGCATCGCGGCCACGGACGACGCGGCGTTGTACGAGCGCTACGTGGGCCCGGTCCGCGTGGTGATGGGCTCGTACCGCAACCTGAAGGTCACGCGCCCGGACGACCTGCCCATCGCCGAAGCCATCGCGGCCCAGACGCGGGACGCCACCTGATGCACGGGTTCCCCCGCTGACCGACACGCCCGACCCGAGCCCCCGCGCCGGGCGTCCGCGGGAGGCGCGGCTCGCCTGGGCGTACGTCGCCGAGGCGGAGGCCGGTGCCGCCGCGGCCCACGCGCCGCGCCTTGCCTCCGCACGCCAGCGGTTCCGCGCCGGTGCCGACCGGCTGGATCCCACCGGTTCGGAGGCGCCGTTCCTGCTGGTGCCCATCACCAGCTACGCCCACCTGCCGCGCGGCCATCGCCCCGAAGCGTTCTGCCCCGTCTGCCTGGAGCGCGTGTTTCTGCATCTCGGCACGCGGATGCGTCACCACTACGCACACCGTCCAGAGGCGGAGTGCGCCGCGGCACGGGGTGAGGGCGCGCTGCATCTCTCGGCGAAAATCCACATCGCGGAGCGCCTTGCCGATGGCGGCAAGGGACTGACGCTGCGGCCCGTCTGCGCCCGCGTGCCGGAGGATCGGAGCACCGACCGCTGCCCTCCCGCGCCGCTGGACAGGTGGGAGGTAGAGTGGGACGAGGTGCGGATGGAGAGCACGTTTCCCTCGCTGCGCGCTGACGTGATGCTGTTGCGGGACGGCGTGGAGGTCGGCGCGATCGAGATCTACGCGCATCACACGGTGGATGCGGAAAAGGCGGAGAAGTATCGCCGGCTGGGGCTGCCGTGGATCGAGGTTCCCGCGCGCGGCGTGATCTCGGAGGCGGGGATCGGGCGGACGGCCGATAAGCCGCTGGCCGTGCTGCAGGACAGCCGCCATCCGGAACCCTGGCGCTGCGGCCGACACGAGGCGCTTTACGTCGGGATGCTGGAGCACGAGCGCTCGGGTGTGCACCGGATGGCGGGTCGCGTGGTGCACATCTACCGCTCGGATGGTGGACGGTCGAAGGGCGAGACGCGGGTGCGCGCCACCGCCGTGTACATGATGGAGCGGCGCGAAGGCGGTGAGCTCGCCGAGGCGTGGCTGGAGCGCGACGACACCGAGGGGCGCATTGGCTTCCCCATGCGCACGCGGGACCGCGACGATGCCCGCCGCGCACTCCACGCGCAGTTCGCCGGATGGGTGCGGTGGATGCGCGAAAACCAGGGCGCCACGGTCGATTCGCCCATGCGCTGGGCACCGCCGCGCACGCTGGAAGGGTGGAAGAAGTCTACCTCCTTTCCCCAACGCCTGCGGTGGGACCCGCACCAGGGCTCGTTCGCCGCCGTCCCCAACCTGCCGGCGAGCTCCTGGCCGCGTGTGCCGCGGAGTGATCCGTACGTGGCCGATCCGGTGCTGGGGCTGGACGGCTGCACGTGGACGCAGCTGCATCCCGGGAAGCCGCCGGTGATGCACGCCGTGGCGGGTGCGGTCTGGGGCACGCTGCGCGTCCAGGCCGGGCGCACCGGGGCGGGGGAGGAGACCGCGTATCTCTCCGCCTGCGTGCACGATGGAGAGCGCTGGCGCACGTGCGATGGCGCACCGTACGTGGCGACGCTCGCGCCGGACCCCGCGCAGGACTGGGTGCAGCTGCTCCAGGAGTGGGTGCGGCGGCTGGCGGAGTTGGAGCCTCCGGCCGTCCAGGACGGGCAGGCGGCCGTGGACGTGCTCGGAGCATTGCGGTCCGGCTGCTGACGGGATCGGCGCGTCGTTGAGCCGAAGCCTCGCCGGGTTGGACGCGGGGGACGAAAGCCTGTAGATTGGCGGGCTTCCATAGCCTGGCGCCGCGCCGGGCCCATGCCACCGGCCGCGAGCGTGGGACTGCAGATGACGGAGCAGGCGAGCCCGCCCACCACCACCTACAACCTGCTGTTCGTCTGCACGGGCAACACCTGCCGCTCGCCCCTGGCGGAAGGCATTGCCCGGGCCGAACTGCAGCGCCGCGGGTGGGCCAACGTGCAGGTGAAGTCGGCGGGGGTGTCGGCGCACCCGGGCGTGCCCGCGACGATGGAGGCGGTGACCGTGGCGCGGCGGCAGGGCGTGGACCTTTCCGCCCACGCCAGCCAGCCGCTGACGCCCGCCCTCGTGAGCTGGGCCGACGTGGTGCTGACGATGGGCCCCTCGCACCTGCCCAGCGTCGACCGGATGGGCGGCGCGGAAAAGGCCGCCACGCTCGGCGACTTCGCGGCCGGCGGCGAGGGGCTGGGCCCCTCGGTGCCGGACCCGTTCGGCGGGCCCGAAGCCCTGTACGAGGAAACGTTCAACGAGCTTCGCGGCCTCGTCGGCGCCGCGCTGGACCGGCTGGCGCCCATCCTTCACCCGTGACGACCACGGCCGCCACCCGCCTGTTCGCCCTCCTGGGCGATCCCGTCGGCCACTCGCTTTCTCCCGTCTTTCAGAACGCCGCCATCCGCCACCTGGGGCTCGACGCCGTCTACGTCGCGCTCCGCTGCTCCGCGGACGACGCGCCCGGCCTGATCCGCTCCCTTGCCCGTGCGGGCGGTGGCGGCAACGTGACCGTTCCCCACAAGCAGGTGGCCGCGCGCGCCGTGGACGTGGCCAGCGACCGCGTCGTCCGAACCGGGGCGTGCAACGCGTTCTGGCTCGCGGACGGCAGGGTGCACGGCGACAACACCGACGTCGCGGGGGTGGATGGGGCCGTCCGCGCGCTCCTGGGCTGCTCGCCTGCGGGTGCGTCCGTGCTCCTGCTGGGCGCGGGCGGCGCCGCGAGCGCGGCCGTCTGCGCGCTGGCGGATGCGGGAGTTGAGCGGATCTTCATCGTCAACCGCACCCCGGAGCGCTCGTCCGAGTTGGCGGAGCGATTCCGCACGCCCAGCGTGCGCATCGATACTGCCTCATCCGCGGACGATCTGCGGGGCGGGCGCTTCGACCTGGCGATCAACAGCACGTCGCTGGGGCTGAAGCCGGGTGATCCACTCCCGCTGCATCCGCAGGCGTCCACTTTGACGATTGGCGTCGCGCTGGACCTGGTGTATTCGCCGAGCGAAACGCATTGGGTGCACGAAATGAGGGCTTGCGGCATCCCCGCCGCGGATGGCAAGGAGATGCTCATCCAGCAGGGCGCCGCCGCCTTCCGCCACTGGTTCGGCGTAGACGCACCCGTGGACGTAATGCGGGCGGCACTGCGGGAAACATCCAGGCAAGACGCGTCGTAGTGGCCTGCCGGTGCGCCGCCGAGCGCTCGGCAACAGAGTCATGGATGGAACGATGAGTAGGGAAGCCGGAACCTCCGATCCAGTGCGCCCCGACGGGGGGTTGCAGACCCGCGCGGCGATCATCATCGCGGTGTGCGCGACGACCGCCCCGATGCTGGCGGCCGGCGTGTGGGGCGAGTCCCTGGGCCTGCCGACGGCCATCGGCGTGCTCCTGGTGGCCGTGGGGCTGATCGGGGGCGCGTGGGTGATGCTTAGGGGAACGGAGCCGTTCCGCCGGCAGGAACTGCGGGAGAACGTCGGAAGACCGGCTCCTGCAATCACCCCGCGGTTCGTCCTGGCGCTGCTCGGGCCGATGCTGCTGGTCCCCATCGTGTGGCATTACACGGTGGGCATGCCGTGGCGTGCGGCATGGGCGCTCGTTGGCGGGTTCGTCCTCTATTTCGCGATCTTCATCCCGCTGGGCCGGGTGCAGAAGCGCGGCCTGTCGCCCTATCTCCGCCCTGCCTGGTACGGCTTTCCTGCAACCGG
>NZ_DATBNB010000497.1 GCF_036554565.1 Longimicrobium sp.
CAGGGCGGCGCCTTAAGCTGCTCGCGTAGTTCAAGGAGGAAGCGGGACTCCCCGTTCTGAAAGCGCTTGCCATACCGGTTCTCGTTGAAACCAGAGTAGGTTAAATGGACCTCGCGTTTCGCGCGCGTGAAGGCGACATAAAACTTACGGCGCGCCTCCCCGATCGCGCGGGGCGTCGTCTCTTTCCAGTTCGGAAAAACGCCTTCGTCCAGGCCCATGATCACGACGACGTCGAACTCCAGTCCCTTCGCGCTAAACAACGTGACGAGGTTCAAGTGGTCTGGGGACCCACGATTACCCGCGAAACGTGACAGCGAAATCCCTTCCAATGGGTTTCCCGCCATCGCCGCCTTTGCGAGCCGCTTCAGTGCATCTACCTCGCCGGCACGTAGCCCGCCTGCGTCTAACCCGTCCCGGAGGCACGCGGTGTAAAACGCATGCAACCAGTCGAGGAGGAGCGGATCCCTATCGGTGTGGCTAGACAGGAACCCAACAAGCTCCACGGTTCGCCGTTGTCGCTGCGCGTCCGACAGCCAGTCCGGCCCGAAACCCTGCCACTGGCCGATAAGCTCAGCAAGACGAGGCTCCGCGACGCGCCACCCACCCGCGCACCACGCGGCACACGCTTCCACCCAGCGAGTGAAGGGAGTCTTCGGATATGGGGCGCCACGATCAATCCGTTGATAGCTGAGCCCCGCTTCCGTAGCAGCGTCCGCGATCACGCTGCCAACGTTCTTGTCGGTGTAGAGTACGGCGATGTCACCAAGTTGGCGGTTCGGATCGCGGGCGAGCGCGGCGGGTATGATCTCGCCGCAGATGTGGCGCGCTTGATCCGCCAGCCCCTCGGCGCAATAGTGCTCTTGCACGATGCCAGCTGCGTTTGAACGCGCTGTATAGCCACGATCAGCACCCAGCGCAGCTTCCGATGCATCCACGAGTGACTGGGTTGCCCGATAATTGAGCCGTAATCTGACCGATGTGAAGTCGTTCCGTTCGGCCAGTTCTTCTAAGAGTGCAGGCTCCGAGCCGATGAAGCCGTAGATCGACTGGTCAGGGTCCCCCACCGCGATGACCCGAACTGCAGCCTGTTCCCCCAAGTCCAGGACGATGCGGTGGAGTGCTGGGCCTAGATCCTGGTACTCATCAACTGCGACTATTGGGAAACGTGCCGCGAGCGCCGCTCGCACCCACTCGTGCTCGCGTACGAGTTGCTGCGCGATGAGAACCATGTCTTCGAAGTCGACAAGGCCTTCTCCCCGGAGCGATTGTTCATACGCCTCTGCGAGCTCCGCCAGTTCGGGATCATGTGCCCGCCAAGCGTCCGCGTTCCGATCCAGCATGGTGCGTCGGTAGCGCTGCACGTCTGTATCAAACGCCTGCGCCGCGCCACCGCCGCGCAGCCGCTTAGCTACCCGGGCGAAGTGCGTCTCCTGCTCGACTTCCGATGCGACGCGAATCGGATACGCGAGCGGCACGCTCGCGAGTTGTGCGAAGGGACGGATAATGTGCTGAAAGCAAAAGCCGTGGACCGTTCCTACATACAGGTCCCGCGTTCCGACCCCTAACGTGTTTAGCCGCCGCCGCAACTCACGAACACATTCGGTGCTGTAGGTGATGCATGCAACCTTTTGCGGGGGAGCGACCTCGCGCGCTAGGAGCCGCGCAATTTTGAGCGTCAGGCACTTCGTCTTACCGCTGCCCGGACCGGCGAGTACAGCACAGTTGCCGTCCGACTCGAGAACCTGCCACTGCTCGGGATTATGGCGCAGCTCTTCCTCGGCCGCAAAGTAGGCCGAACCGGGGCGAAATCGCGTGCTCACCCCAATTGCTCCACGATGTATTCGATCGCGCGTGCGATGTACGCGGGAGGGGGCACTGCCTGGTTCAGCCGAGCAGCGACCCTTTGCGCAAAGCGCCCTTTCCCCACCGTCTCAATGTCTTTCAGCAGACGATCCGAGTCCAACGCGCCCGGGTCCTTCGTCCATCCTTCGGCGCGGGTGCGGCACGCTTTACTACGAGTGAGTTCAGCGAGGGTAGCCATCATCTCGCTCTGATGACCGCCGCGAAACAAATCCACCTCTAGCGTATGGTCGTTCAGGAAGAGCCCGGCTTCGGCTGCTACAGCTGGAAGGTTGGGATCGTCGGGTTCGGGCACCATGGGGACCCGCGCGGCGTCCACCCGCGCGATCGTCTTGAGCAGCTTCCCCACTCTCGAATAACCCAAAGGTAGTCCACGCGGTCGTGGATCGGCATCGGTTATAACCGTAAACGGAATGGATAGGCCACTACGGCCGAGGAGCTTTACGTAGGGTGTGAAGTGCGTCCCCGCCACGGAGCTGACGGTCACGCCCAACCGATCCAAGTCGTGCCCCATCGCTTCTGCGAGAACGGGCAGCAGGTACGCCTCCGCCTCACCCTCCACGAGAATAACTCCGCGGGCGAAAACGATTTCTCCCCGAGTAACGTCAAGGTATCGTTCCAGATCCTCCTCCTCTCTCCCGGTAAGCGCGAGCCCTGCCGTGGACGCCGCCTCTGAGCCGCCATTGTCGCCCCTCCGAAGGAGAACCAGCGAATGGACCGGTGCGACACTTACAACATGCGGAGAATGCGTCGTGAGGATGATCGTCATGGCGTTGCTCGTGTCGTCCTCCGGCAAATCGGCCTGCCCTAACCCAGCGCCATCATCGCCGCCTCGCTGCATGTGGGCCCGCGGCTGCAGAAGGCTCCGATAAACGAGCCGCTGCACGTGCGGGTGCAGGTGGGCTTCGGGCTCTTCGATCGCAAGGAAAGTGTGGTCGTGAAGGCCCTCCCTAACTGAACGGTCGAGTTCGAGCTGCTTCAACACCAAGAAGAGGAGGTTCGCGGAGCCGAGGCTCGCCTCTGCGATAGCCCTGTCCTGCTCGTCAATCAGCAGGCGGACCGCGCGGATAAGGCGGTCCGGGTCGGTAGGAGCGAAGCCGAGATGCACCGGGAAGGCGTGTACATCACCTACCATGGAGAGCAGTCTCCCGCTGATCTGCTGCCCGAGTTCGGCGATCTCCGGTGCCTCAGCGAGAACCCGCGCAAGTTCCTCGTAGCGACCCGCCAGGTCTTCCAGTGCATCGCGATCAAGTTCAGCGGCGACCTCGTCTAGGAGGGGGCGGAGCGGTGACCGGCGCCACGACGCTAGGCTGTGCTCGACGTCGCGAAGGGCTGGGAGGAGCACCAGGGGAAGTCGGCGTCGGGTCTCTGAATCTAGACGGTTGTCTGGATCGAGTCCTCCATACAGATGGAATTCGTAGTCGGCTTCTTTGGTTGGTACATGTGGGAGATCGCGTCGTGGTCCGAATTCGTATGTCAGGGCGGCGACCATCGGATCCGGCTGGATCAGGCAATCGCCAAGTTGAGCGAGGCAAGCGGGCTGGTCACGAAAGTCCGCGAGTTCGACCGAGACTACGATCCGCTCGTCTGCACGCGGGGGGCGCGGCACCCCATCCCAAAAATCGTCGAATCCGAGCATCCGGCCCGTGTCGGGGAGCGACGGATCCAAGACGAGACGCAACGCCGCAAGTAGGTTAGACTTTCCTACCTTGTTCTCCCCGACGAGAACCGCGTGTTCGCCCAGCGTTACGTCTAGGTGTCGGAAGTTACGAAAGTTCTGGATTATTATCCGCGAGATCCTCATCGGCGATATTCCTCTTAAATTTCGTCGCTGGTGTAAGGCCGGAACCTCCAGCCCTGTCGGAAGCTGTTGGTTAGCGCAAGAAGTTTCTATCACCCGGATCTCGGGCGGACAGCGCGCTTCGTAGAGCAGCGCTCACTGCATAAATTGGCCCACCACGCTCGTCGCCCATTCCGTCATCTCGCTGAGAACCCACAGTAGTGGGAGGAAGTGCAGGCCGCGAAAGGAGCCTGAACGCACCACCGCCCGCAGGGCATCCCTGCGGGCGGTGGGTACGGAATCCGGAGTTATCCGGTGAAACTCCCGGTGAGAGTTTGTAAACCCCTCACCGGCAACGACATCAGTACATGTCGCCCATGCCGCCGCCGCCGCCGGGCATGGCGGGGGCGCTGCCCTTGGGCTCGGGCTTCTCGGTGACCACGGCCTCGGTGGTCAGCAGGAGGCCCGCGATGGACGCGGCGTTCTGCAGCGCGGTGCGCGTCACCTTGGTGGGGTCGATCACGCCGGCCTGCACCAGGTCCTCGTACTCGTCGGTACGGGCGTTGTAGCCGTACGACGCGCTCTCGTTGTTGCGCACCTGCGCCACGACGATGCTTCCCTCGACGCCCGCGTTCGTGGCGATCTGGCGGATGGGCTCCTCCAGGGCGCGCTCGATGATGCGCACGCCGATGTTCTCGTCGGCGTCGTCGAGCGTGATGGCCTTGAGGGCCTTCTGGGCGCGCAGCAGGGCCACGCCGCCGCCGGGAACGATGCCCTCTTCCACCGCCGCGCGGGTGGCGTGAAGGGCGTCCTCCACGCGGGCCTTCTTCTCCTTCATGGCCGTCTCGGTGGCCGCGCCCACGTGGATCACCGCGACGCCGCCGGCCAGCTTGGCCAGCCGCTCCTGCAGCTTCTCGCGGTCGTAGTCCGAGGTGGTCTTGTCCATCGCGTTGCGGATCTCGGCGATGCGGCCCTGGATGGCCTGCGCGTCGCCCGCGCCGTCGATGATGGTGGTGTTGTCCTTGTCGATCACCACGCGCTTGGCGCGGCCCAGGTCGCTCACCACCGCGTTCTCGAGCTTGAAGCCCACTTCCTCGGTGATCAGCTGGCCGCCCGTGAGGATGGCGATGTCCTGCAGCATGGCCTTGCGGCGGTCACCGAAGCCCGGCGCCTTGACGGCCGCCACGCGCAGGGTGCCGCGTAGCTTGTTCACCACCAGGGTGGCCAGGGCCTCGGCCTCCACGTCCTCGGCGATGATCATCAGCGGACGGCCCATCTGCGCCACCTTTTCCAGGATGGGCAGAAGGTCCTTCATGGTGCTGACCTTCTTGTCGTGGATCAGGATCAGCGCGTCCTCGAGAACGGCCTCCATGCGGTCCGGGTCGGTCACGAAGTACGGCGACACGTAGCCGCGGTCGAACTGCATGCCCTCGACGGTCTCCAGCGTGGTCTCCAGGCCCTTGGCCTCTTCGACGGTGATCACGCCGTCCTTGCCCACCTTTTCCATGGCGTCGGCGATGAGGTTGCCGATCTCCTCGTCGCTGTTGGCCGAGATGGTGCCCACCTGGGCGATTTCCTTCTTGCCGGCCGTCTCCACCGAGATGCTCTTGAGCTCGGCGATCACCGCCTCGACGGCCTTGTCGATGCCGCGCTTGAGCGACATGGGGTTGGCGCCCGCGGTGACGTTCTTCAGGCCTTCGCGGAAGATGGCCTGGGCCAGCACGGTGGCGGTGGTGGTGCCGTCGCCGGCGAGGTCACTGGTCTTGGTGGCGACCTCCTTGACCATCTGGGCGCCCATGTTCTCGATGGCGTCGTCCAGCTCGATCTCCTTGGCCACCGACACACCGTCCTTGGTGATCAGCGGCGAGCCGAACTTGCGGTCGATGACCACGTTGCGGCCCTTGGGGCCGAGCGTGACCTTCACCGCCTCGGCCAGCTTGTCGATGCCGCGCTTCAGCGAGGCGCGCGCATCGGTGTTGAACGTCAGCTCCTTGGCAGCCATCGTTCGTATCCTCTTTTATCTGGGTGGAAAAATTTCAGTCAGTCAGAACGTGCGGCGGTCGCCGGGACGGTTCAGCCGACCACCGCGAGGACGTCGGACTCGCGCAGGATCAGGTACTGCTCGTTCTCGACGGTGACCTCGGTGCCGCTGTACTTCCCGTAGAGCACCTTGTCACCCACCTTCAGCTCCATCTCAACGCGCTTGCCGTCTTCCACGCGTCCCGGCCCAACGGCCATGACTTCGCCCTGCTGGGGCTTTTCCTTGGCCGTGTCCGGAATGTACAGACCGCCGCGCATCTGCTCGCTCTCTTCGAGCGCCTTGACGACGACGCGGTCCGCGAGCGGCTTGACCTTGAGATCGGTCGCGGTAGGCATCAGTGACCCTCCGTGGAACGTAGATGTGGTTGGTTGCTTTCTGTCAGCACTCGCACTCGGGGAGTGCTAACAGCCCGGGTAACATAACCCGTGGCCGCCCGCTGTCAAGCAGGCGGCGACAGGCCCAGCCCAGTGCATCCGGCGTACCTTTCAGCTTACGCCAGAGTGGCGGACATCTTGTCGGCGTGGCAGTCCTGTTGATGCTCGACCTGTCACTCCGCCGCGGCGCCGATCTCCTTCACCAGCACGTCATCGGACAGGTCGTCGGCCCAGCCGGCGGGCAGCTCCAGCTCCACGCTCTGCGCGCCTCCCGTGGGCGTGGCGATCACGCGGAAGCGATCGGTGCCCTCCACGCGCGCCGCCTCGCTCCTGCCATCCTCCGAGAGCCCGGCGTACGCCTCCACCAGGCTCCACGTGGTCCCGTCGCCATCCGTCACTTCACGCGGCATCGTTGCTCCTTCCAGGAAGAAAACTGCATCTCACGCGGAGGCGCGGAGGACGCGGAGGGAACAGAGACAAACCTCTGCAGTTCTCCGCGACCTCCGCGCCTCCGCGTGACCCCTTGTTCTTCAGCCGCGGCGCTTCGACAAGCTGTGGTACGCGATCATCTTGTACACGAGCTTCGCGACCACGAAGTCCGGCGCCGAGTTGCCGCCCATGGGCGCCAGCTCAACCACGTCCACGCCGATGACGTTCTTTTCCTCGAACACGCGGCGCAGCAGCTTCAGCGTGGGGTACCACCGCGGGCCGCCGGGCTCGGGAGTGCCGGTGGCGGGCATCAGCGACGGGTCGAAGTAGTCCACGTCGAAGGTGATGAACACGTCGTCGCCCAGGGCATCGAACGCGCGCTCCTGCCACGCGTCGTCGGCCCACATCTCGTCGGCGAAGATGGTGGTGATGCTGCCCTCGCGCTCGCGGATCAGCGCGCGCTCCTCGCTGGTGATGGCGCGGATGCCCACCTGCACCAGGTCCGCGCGGTCGATGCACTGCGCCATCACCGCCGCGTGCGAGAACGCCGACCCCTCGTACTCCAGCCGCAGGTCGCCGTGCGCGTCGAACTGCAGGATGGTCAGGCGGCGCCCCTCGCCCAAACGGTCCGCATGCGCCAGTACCGGCGCGCTGGTGATGCTGTGCTCGCCGCCCAAGCCGATGACGAGACGGTCCCCCGCCTCGGCGAGGATGGCGTCGTAGCACTCGCGCAGCTCGCGGACGGCCGACTCGGGCCCGGCGCTCGTCAGGTGGAGGGCGGGCAGCGTGCACACGCCCACGTCGGGCCCGGGCTCGCCATCCAGCTCCTGGTCGTACAGCTCGATGAAGCGCGACGCCTGGATGATGGCGTCGGGCCCCAGCTTGGTGCCGCCCTGGTAGCTGACGGTGCTCTCGTACGGAATGGGCAGGATGACCACGCCGGCGTTCTGCCACGTGGCCGCGTCGCCTTCCAGCCCCAGGAAGTTGCGGGGCAGCTCCCAGGGAAGCTCCTGGAGCGCGGCGGGAATCTGGTCGCTCATCTATCGATCGGGCTCGGTGGTTGTCGTCGGATCAGGACGCCGAAAAGAAGGCACACGCCGAGCCGCGTCAAGCACGACGCGCGCTTCCCTTCGCGAGGGCACCCGCCCCATCTTCCTGACATGACTCCCGACACGGTTCCGGTTCGCGACTTCATCCACGTCCTGCTGCAGCCGGCGGGCGCCTCGTCCATTCTCGACATTGGCTGCGGGCGGGGCGAAGACCTGCGGCAGATCGCCCAGCTTACCGGGGGAGACGCGCGCCTGGTGGGGATCGATGCGTCCGAGGCGACCATCGCGGACGCCAGGCGGGGGGCCGCGGACGATTCCCGGTACTCGTTCCTGGCGCACGACGTCACCACAGGCCTGCCCTTTGGTGATGACGAATTCGATTGCGTTCTTTCCGTGAACCTGCTGGAGTGCATCCCCGACAGGCAGCAGCTGCTTCGCGAGGTGCACCGCGTCCTCAAGCCCGGAGGCAGGGTCGTCTTCGCGCACTGGGATTGGGACTCGCAGCTCTTCGATGGCGACGACAAAGCCCTCGTCCGCCAGATCGTGCATACGTTTGCGGATTGGCAGCAGGCGTGGATGGCGGACGCGGACGCCTGGATGGGCCGGCGCCTCTGGCGAACGTTCCAGGAATCGGGAGGGTTCGAGGGCGCGGTGCACCCTTTCGTGCTCACGAACACCCGCTTCGGGCCGGGGACGTACGGGCACGCCTCCATCGAGAACTTCCGCGGTCTGGTCAAGCGGGGGATGCTCGCCCCGGAGCGGTACGAGTCGTTCTACCGATCAGTGGTCGAGTTGGCGGCGACGAACCGGTATTTCTACAGCATCACCATGTTCGTCTACGCCGGGAACAAGCGAGGATAGCAACGAAAACCGCCCCGCGAGATCATCTCACGGGGCGGTTCACTTTCGCACTCTCGCACTTCGCACTCTCGCACTGCAGTTCAAAGTCTCAGCGCCGGGCAGGCCACGCCGTCGTTGCTCAGCTGCACGCCCGCGGCGCGGCAGTCGGCGCACAGGCCGTAGATCTCCAGCCGGTGGCGGACGGCCATGAAGCCGTGCTCGCGCGCCACCTCGTCCTGGATGCGGTGGATCTCGCGGCGCCGGAACTCCACCACCTTGCGGCAGTGCGTGCACACCAGGTGCTCGTGCACGGGCTGGCGGCCGAACAGGTGCTCGTACCGCTTGAACCCATCGCCGAAGTCGTGGTCCTCCACCAGCCCGGCGCGCACCAGGATTTCCATCGTCCGGTAGATCGTCGCCTTGCCGATGCGCTCGCCCCGCTTCTTGAGCTCGGCCTCGATCTCTTCCACCGACAGGTGCTCGGTGCTGCTGAACAGAACGTCGGCCACCACCTCGCGCTGCTGCGTTACCGGCAGCCCCTGCTGGCGCAGGTACCGGCGGAACAGGTGAAGATGCGGGGTCGTCGCGTTCTTTTCGATCGTGGCCATGAACGGTCCTGAGAGAGCGGGCGTCGCGCGGGCGATGCTGCCTTAAACGATAATCATTCTCGATAGCGCTGGTCAAGCACGCCGCCCGACAACGAGGCCAGCAGCTCGTTCCATCTGGCCTGGTCCCCGCCGATCTCGCGCAGGTCCGGCGTCTCGGGCTCGTCCAGGCGCCGCAGCACGCCTTCGATGATGCGCCCCACGCGGTCCACCGGCACCGTCCCCTGCTCCGCCACCTCGTCGGCCCGCACCGGCCGGGCACGGGGCGCGGGCGGCTCCAGCACGTACCGGACGGTATGGATGGTCCGCGTCCGCCGCGCCTCGTCCCCGTCTACGAAGACGGAGAGCACCGCCAGCCCGCTCTCGCGCGGCCCCAGCTGCCGGGCGGGAAAGATCCACGCACCGTCGATCCGCTCGGGGGGAATCGCCTGCGCGACGGTCGTGAGCGCCGCCGCCAGGTGCGGATTGACGGCGCCGGGCGAGGCGCCGCCCGCCGCCGCGCTCAGGCGACGCCCGCGGGAGCCTGGGCGCGCGCGGCGGCTTCCTGCTCCACGTAAAAGCGAAGGACGTGCAGGAAGTCCTGCGCGTTGGTGATCACGCCGAACGCCTGGTGCGTGCCGCGGTCCTTGAGCTTGCTGACCACGAACTCCGACGAGTCCACGCAGATGGTGGTGAGCGGCCGCACCTCTCCCGTCTCCTCCCGCCACACGTACGACGGCAGCATGTTGCCGGTGGCGATGGAGTGCAGCGCCGTGGCGATCATGATGACGCCCGTGCAGCGGCGCGTGTGCTCCTTCATCACCTCCTGGCAGCGGATGGCGTCGGTGATGGTGTCCGGGAGCGGGCCGTCGTCGCGGATGGAGCCGGCCAGCACGTACGGCACGTTGGAGGTCACCGCGGCGTGCATCACCCCCTCGCGGATGATCCCCTGCTCCACCGCGGCGGCGATGGAGCCGGCGGCGCGCACCCGGTTGATGGCGCGCATGTGGAAGGCGTGGCCCCCCTCCATGGGAATGCCGCGGTTGTTCATCCCCAGCGTGGTGCCCATGGTGGCGCTCTCGATGTCGTGCACCGCCACCGCGTTGCCGCCGAACAGCGCCCCCACGTATCCCTCGCGGATGAACCACGCCAGCGTGTCGCGGCCGCGCGAGTGGAGCACCGCCGGGCCGACCACCCAGATGAAGTGCCCGCCGCGCTCGCGCTCGTCCACCAGGATGCGCGCCATCTCGCCGTAGTCGGTGGGCTTTTCGCGGCTGACCTCCGACGACATGAACTTGAACTCGCCCTCGGGGCCCACGTCGCCCTCGGCACCCATAAGCCCGCTGGCGTGCACGAAGATGCCCCCGCTGCCATCCTCCGCCAGCCCCATGGCTACCTGCTGCCCGGCGCGAACGTAGCGCGCCTCCAGCACGCGCGGAACGCCGTCGTCGTCCAGCACCAGCGCGCTGTCCATGCGCGGGTCGCGGGGTAGCTTCCACTCGCCGTCCAGGCGGACGTACGTGGGCAGGTTGGTGGTCGAAAAGAAGCCTTCCGGAAGCACCCCGTCGGCCGGGGCCGGCGCGAAGGTGGCGTCGGGAGCGCCGGCGAAGCGGGGCTGCGAAAAGTCGGGTGCGCGGTACATCGAAGGGATCTGGGGTCCGGGCGTTTTTCGGGACGCATGCTCGCCGGAAAGTATCCGCCGCCCCGCGGGCGCGACAGGGTGGCGGCGGCCGCGGGCGCCGCGGAGAGCGGCACCACTTTCGCGCGGGGGCCAGCGGGTCCAAATTGTGCCCCCGCTTTCACCTGAACCGTCCATGGCCAGGCGCCCGAGCCCGGAGGCAGAGATCGACAAGAAGTGGAGCATCGAAGATTCCCGCGAGCTGTACAACGTGGAAGGCTGGGGAATCGGCTACTTCGACATCAACGACAAGGGGCACGTTTCCGTGCACCCCACCAAGGACCCGGCCCGCGGCCTGGACCTGTACGAGCTGGCCACCGACCTGGAAGCCCAGGGTGTGGGGCTGCCGCTGCTGCTGCGCTTCAGCGACATCCTGCGCACGCGCATCGAGAACCTGGGCGAGCGCTTCGCCACGGCCATCCGCGACTTCGACTATCAGGGCGGCTACACCACGGTCTACCCCATCAAGGTCAACCAGCAGCGCCACGTGGTCGAGGAGATCGTGGCGTTCGGCGAGCGCCACGGGGTGGGGCTGGAGGTGGGGAGCAAGCCGGAGCTGCAGGCGGTGCTGGCGCTCACGGAACGCACGGACCACCTGATCGTCTGCAACGGCTACAAGGACGAAGAGTTCATGCGGCTGGCGCTGATGGGCCAGAAGCTGGGCCACCGCGTGGTGATCGTCATCGAAAAGCCGGGCGAGGTCGACGTGCTCCTGCGCGTGGCCGCCGACATGGGGGTGGTGCCCATGGCCGGCGTGCGCATCAAGCTCTCCGCGACGGGATCGGGGCGCTGGAGCGAGTCTGCCGGCGAGCGCAGCAAGTTCGGGCTGAACGCCTCGCAGCTGATGCGCGTGCTCGACAAGCTGCGCGAAGCGGGCAAGCTGGACGCGCTCAAGCTCATCCACTTCCACCTGGGTTCGCAGATCCAGGACATCCGCAACATCAAGCTGGGGATGACGGAGGTGGCGCGGTACTACGTGGAGCTGCGCCAGATCGGGGTGAACGTGGAGTACGTAGACGTGGGCGGCGGGCTGGGCGTGGACTACGACGGCTCACGTTCCGCCACCTCGGCCAGCGTGAACTACTCCATGCAGGAGTACGCCAACGACATCGTCTACGCGCTGGCGGAGGCGTGCCGCGAGAACGAGGTGCCCATGCCCCACGTGATCTCGGAAAGCGGCCGCGCGCTCACGGCACACCACGCGCTGCTGCTGATCAACGTCATCGACCTGGAAACGCAGAGCCCCGAGGCGCTGGACGAGGTCTCGGAAGAGGACCACCTGCTGGTGCAGGAGCTGGCGGGAGTGCTGCGCGAGCTGGACGGCCGCAGCATGAGAGAGGTGTACCACGACGCCTCGTTCATCAAGGAGCAGCTGCAGAACCACTTCAACTCGGGCACGCTCACCCTGCGCGAGCGGGCCATCGGCGAGCGGTACTGGCTGGCCATCATGAACCGCGTGGCGCAGCTGGCGGCCAGGGACCCGGAAGAGTACGAGGACATCCTTCCCGAGCTTCACGGGATGCTCATCGACCGCTACTTCTGCAACTTCTCGCTCTTCCAGTCGCTGCCGGACTCGTTGGCCATCGACCAGCTGTTCCCCATCATGCCCGTGCACCGGCTGAACGAGGAGCCCACGCGCCGGGGAACGCTGCAGGACGTGACGTGCGACTCCGACGGCAAGATCGACCAGTTCGTGGGATGGCGGAAGAGCAAGCCCAGCCTGGAGCTTCACGCGTTCGACCACGGCGAGCCGTACGTGCTGGGGATCTTTCTGACCGGCGCGTACCAGGAGATCCTGGGCGACCTTCACAACCTGTTCGGCGACACCAACGCCGTGCACATCAAGCTGACGGATTCCGGGTACGAGATCGGCGACCTGGTGCACGGCGACACCATCACCGAGGTGCTGAACTACGTGCAGTTCAACACGCAGGACCTGATCGGCACCTTCCGCCGCAAGATCGCCAACGCAAAGGGCCTCACCCGGGCCGAGGCGAACGCCTTCATTGCGGACTACATCGCGGGCCTCGCCGGGTACACGTATCTGGAAGGCGAGGCGTAAAAAAAGTCTCACGCGTAGGCGCGGAGGACGCTGAGAACAGCGGAGGGCTCCTCCGTTTCCTCCGCGACCTCCGCGCCTCCGCGTGACTCCCCCTCTTTGGTTTCTTTCTAGATCTAGACTACCCGGCTCAGCACTCGCCGTTGCGCTGGCGCCTGGGCGTGCAGGGCTTTGTCTTCACCGGGTCGGTAGTCGTCGTCACCGGCACCGTCACGCGGCTGAACAGCAGGTGGCTGTTCATGGTGTGCCCGCTGTTCAGCGTCACGGGGGTGACGATGTTCTGCGTGGCGTTGGCCACCAGGAGGTCGCGCACCTGCTGCGGGGTGGCGCCGGGGGCCTGCTGCAGCACCAGGGCGGCGGCGCCGGCCACGTGCGGGCTGGCCATCGACGTGCCGCTCAGCACGTCCGTAGCCGTGGAGCTGGTGTTGTACGCCGAGGTGATGCTGGCGCCCGGCGCAAAGATGTCGACGCAGGCACCGTAGTTGGTCCACGAGGTGCGCGCGTCCGTCGCGCTGCTGGCGGCCACGGTGATCGCCTCCGGCACGTTGGCGATGGGGAACATGCAGGCGTCCGCGCCCACGGTGCCGTTCCCCCAGCCGTTGCCGGCGGCCACGACGACGGTGATGCCCGACGAGATCATGCCGCGCACCGCGTCGTCGATCGGGGCGCTGGTGCCCATGGTCTTGGTGGGGATCACGTCGCCAAGCGACATGTTGACCACCGCGGGAAGCGTGGCGTTCGCCGCCACCCAGTCCATCCCGGCGATCACGTCGGCGTCGGAGCCGTAGCCGGCGCAGTTCAGCACGCGCACCGCCACCAGCTTTGCCTGCTTCGCCACGCCGTACGTCTTGCCGCCGACGGTGCCGGCCACGTGCGTGCCGTGGCCCTGGCAGTCGTTGTTCATGTCGCCGATCAGCAGCGGGTCCGTGGGGTCCGCGGCGTACGCGTCGAAGCCCGGCACGGCGCGCCCCTCGAACTCCACGTGGTCGAAGCGGATGCCGGTGTCGATGATGTACGCGCTGACGCCCGCGCCGTTGAAGTCGTAGGTATAGTTGCCGTCCACCGGCCGCGCGCGCTGGTCGATGCGGTCCAGCCCCCACGTGGCGCCGGCCTGCGTGGTCGATACCACCTGGTACTGCCGCTGCACGCTGATCTTCACCACGCGCGGGTCCACCGACAGCGCCTGCGCGGTCACGTCCGGGATGGCGCCCGCGAAGCCGTTCAGCAGGTGCTCGTACACGTAGCGCGGCTTGATGCCGTACTCCGCGGCGACCGCGGACGCGTTGGCGCCCCACCCCAGCTGCACGACGTAGTGGCCCGGGATGGAGCCGTCTGTCGCCGCCGCCAGCAGGGTGGAGGGCTGGACGTCCGGCGCCAGCGGGGTGTCGGCGCCGTCGCAGGCGGCCAGTGCGGCTACGGCGAGGAGAAGGAGGGAGCGTCGCATCGGTGTATCTCCGGTCGGGGTATCGGTTCTCTTGGCGGCCCGTAACGCAAGCATCGGGACCACCGCCGCCGGGAAACGCAAACCGTTGGTACGTAGCAACTTGGGGGTTCGCGAAAAACGAGAGGCCCTGCGTCGATGCACGATACTGGTGAGGCGCGCGGATCGATCTTCACCAAAATAGTGCAGATCACTCTCTTCCTTGTCTCTCTGCGGCTCTGCGTCTCTGCGTGAGACCATCTTTCCCCGTGGACCAGGGGACTGAAACTTCCGCAGGTACTCTGCCGTATGCTCCATTCGAGCGGGACGAAGGCG
>NZ_DATBNB010000498.1 GCF_036554565.1 Longimicrobium sp.
GGGCGAGGTGCGCCGCGTGGTGCTTCCGTCGCCCAGCTGCGAGTAGTCGTTGCGGCCCGAGCACCAGGCCTGTCCCACGCCGTCCAGCCCGCAGGTCTGCTCCGATCCGGCCGTCACCAGTCCGTAGCTGACGCCCACGGGCTGCGAGACGGCGGTGGGGGTCAGCGCTCCGGTCAGCGTTCCGTCACCGAACTGCCCCTGCGTGTTGCGGCCCCAGCAGTAAGCCTGTCCGCCGCCGGTGACGCCGCAGGTGTGCGAGCCGCCGGTGGACAGTTGCGCAAAGGTGACGCCCGCGGGCTGCACGACGGCCACGGGCACCTTGCGCGGCGACACCGTGGTGCTGTCGCCCACCTGCCCGTAGAAGTTGTGCCCCCAGCAGTACGCCTGTCCGCCCGACGTCAGCCCGCACGAGTGGTTGTACTCGGTGGCGATGGAGGTGAACGTTACCCCCACCGGCTGCTGCACCGCCACGGGAATGCGGCTGCCCAGAAGGGAGTTGTTGCCCACCGCGCCGTCGCCGCCGTAGCCCCAGCAGTACGCCTGGCCCGTGGTGGCCAGGGCGCAGGTGTGCATTCCGCCCGCGGTGATGGCGCTGAACGTGACGCCGGCGGGCATGCGCACCGCCACCGGCGTCACGGCGAAGGTCTTGGTGCTGTCGCCGATCTGCGCGTAGGAGTTGTTCCCCCAGCAGTACGCCTGCCCCGAGCCGTTCAGCCCGCAGGTGTGGGCGTTGCCCGCGCTGATGCTGGTGAAGGCGATGGCGCCCAGCGGCTTTACCGCGACGGGCATCAGGGGCAGCACCGTGGTGCTGTCGCCCAGGCGGCCGTCGCCGTTGGCGCCCCAGCAGTAGGCCTGCCCCGCCGAGGTGAGGGCGCAGGTGTGGATGGCTCCCGCGCTCACCTGGGTGAAGGTGACGCCGGAGGGGTGATAGACCGCGACCGGCACCGTGGTGGATGCGGCCGTGCTGTCGCCCAGCTGGCCGACGGCGTTGCGGCCCCAGCACCAGCCCTGGCCGGCCGAGGTCAGCCCGCAGCTGTGGGTGGAGCCGGCGTCGATGGTGACCAGCGCGTTGGTGGGGATCACGGTCAGGGCGGGGCTGGCCGGCTGGGCCGCGCGGGGGGCCAGGGGCTGGTCGGCGCAGGCGGCCAGTGCGGCCACGCCGAGCAGGGTGAACGCGGTGCGGAAGAACATTGGGGGCTTCATGGTGGGTTCCGGGTGCGGAGTGGGTGAGAACCTGCGTGGTCCTCCAAGGTGCGGGCTCCGCCTCGTGCCGGTCAACGGAAATCTTGTCTCTATTTGGGTACTCGTGCGAAGTGCGCCGTCGCATGCGGAACGTGGCCGCGAGTGACGGCCGATCACATTTATGCAGGAAACGGGAAGTACCAGCCGAGCGAGCAGCGCGGTCCGCCTCCATACGATGACCCTCCGCCACTCATCTCCCGCCGGCTGAACACTCGCGAGCGGCCGCCGCCCGGCGATATCTTCGCCCGATCCCGGCACACGCGTGCGAACTCCGAGCCAGCCGGCGCGTCGTCCGCCGGCCTATTCCGCATCGTTTTTCCCATGACCGAGCATCCCGCCGCTCCCAGCCACCCGCGCCCAAACACGCCCGTGTGGGACGACGAGCCCTGGGCCGCGCTGCCGACCCTGCAGGGCGACGTTTCCGCCGACGTGTGCGTGGTGGGGCTCGGGGGCTCGGGGCTGGCCGCGGCCGCGGAGCTGCTGGACCACGGGCTGAGTGTCGTGGGGGTGGACGCCGGGATGGTGGCGGGCGGCGCGGCGGGACGGAACGGCGGGCTCTTGCTGGCGGGAACCTACGACTTCTACCACGACGCCGTCCGCAAGCTGGGGCACGCGTGGGCGAGTTCGGTCTACCGGCTGACCGTGGAGCAGGTGGCGCGGATGGCGGCGGAGACGCCGGAGGCCGTGCGGGTCACCGGCTCGCTTCGCATTGCCGATACGCCCGAGGAAGAAGCGGACTGCCGGAGCCAGATGCAGGCGCTGCAGGCGGATGGCTTCGCGGTGGAGTGGTACGACGGACCGGAGGGGCGCGGCCTTTTGTTCCCCGACGATGCCGCCTTGCAGCCACTGCGCCGCTGCCGCACGCTCGCGCGCCGCGCCGTGCACCGGGGCGCGCGCCTGTACGAGCACTCGCCAGCCATCGAGATCGGCCACGGCGAAGTGGTGACGCCCGCCGGGCGCGTGCGGTGCGGCGCCGTGATCGTGGCGGTGGACGGACGGCTAGACGGCCTGATCCCCGAGCTTCGGGGCCGGGTGCGCACCGCCCGCCTGCAGATGCTGGCGACCGCGCCCACCGACGAGGTGCGCCTGCCGCGGCCCGTGTACGCGCGATGGGGCTATGAGTACTGGCAGCAGCTGGCCGATGGACGCATCGCGCTGGGCGGGTTCCGCGACTTCGGCGGGGAGGGGGAGTGGACGGAGGAGTGGGAGCCGTCCGAAACCATGCAGGCGCGGCTGGAAGGGTTTCTCCGCGAGCGCATCGGCGTGCGGGCGCCGGTTACGCACCGGTGGGCGGCGTCGGTGGGCTACACCCCGTCCGGGCTGCCGGTGCTGGAGGAGGTTCGCCCCGGCGTGTGGGCGGCCGGCGGCTACAGCGGCACCGGCAACGTCATCGGCGCCCTCTGCGGCCGCGCGATGGCGCAGATCGCCGTGACGGGCAGCTCCGCGCTCGCCGACATCCTGCGGGAGCCGGCCAGGGTGGCCTCCGTCTAGCTGCAGCGGATTGCCCGGGCTCAGTGGCTGACCGCGAAGAACTCAAGCCCGCCCTCGAGCGTGTAGAGCGGCTGCACTCGCCCGAACGAGGGTACGCCCGCCAGGCGGGCGATCTCGTCCGCTCCCTCGCCGATGGCCAGCGCCGGGCCCAGGGCGAGATAGGGGCGGATCTCCTCCAGCCGGTACCACCGGCCCTGAACGCCCAGCGCGGCCGCGGCGAAGGCGTACCTTCGCGGCGCCGGGAAGCGGTTCTCCCGCCTGGCGGTGGAATCGGTGTTGAACCGGATCGTCGTTCCTCCGATGTCCACGCCCACGAAGGTCTGCTCGCTGAAGACGCCGTAGCGCTGGGCGCCGCAGCTTGCGGCGTAGATGCCCGCGTTCCCCGTCGCGGTGCAGCGGAGCGCCACCTGGTCCGCCACGAAGGTCTTCAGCGACAGCGACACGCCCATGCGCACCCCGTACTCCACCGAGAACGCGAGGGACGTTTCGCCCGCGCTCTGGGCATTGGCGGCACCGGCGGCGAACGCCGCGGCAAGGATCGGGAGCGAGCGGAGGAATCGCGTCATGGGCGGGGCAGGGGGTGCAGGTCGGATGGGGTGCGGGGCAGGATTTCGCGGTGCTGTTCGTACTGGCCGGAGTAGCCCGTTACCTGCAGCCACTGCCCGGGGCGGATGGCGCTCACGTCGATCCCCGACTGCGCATCCACGAACACCAGCAGCGCCCCGGAGCCGTCGTCCAGCATCAGCTTCCAGCCCCATGGCCGGTCGTCCAGCACCTCCCCCGTCACGCGCCCGCGGACCTGGATCAGCAGACCCTCCGACCCTTCCTTCACCCTGCCCGTGCGGATGAGGCGCGGGGAGGGGAGCTCGGCGTTTCCCAGAACCTGAATGGAACCCGGGTCGATCGCCAGCTGGTTCTGCGGATTGGAAGTGGTGCCGGTGATGCTCACCAGGGTGCCGGCCGCGTAGCGCGACGAATCGGCGGGGGCCGTGACGTAGATGCCGCCCGTTGCGTCCTGCACGGCGAATCCGCCATCGAACGTGCCCGACGCGACGGTCACCACGCCTGCGACCGAACCGCTGGAACCCACCGGTGCCTGGCGGATCTGCTGGATGGCGAGGGATCGGGGCGGCGGCACACGCTTCGTGTTCACGCACGTGGTGACGGGCGCGAGCGCGAGCGCGGCGGTGAGGATAGGAAGGGTTCGCATCGGCATACGGGGAGGCGGGGCGACGATGGTCATCCCAAGATCCTGTTCGGTGGTGCCGGTCCGCAAGCGCGTTGAGGCATTGATCCGGAATCGCTTGATCGGGGCTCGGCTGCGCGCTATCGTCACGAATCCCCGGTTCCATCGTCCTGGTCATCCCCGAAGTGCCGTGACTTCTCGATTCCTCCCGTCCGCGCTCGTTCCCCTGCTGGCGCTGGCCGCCGCGCCCGCCGCGGGGCAGCAGCTTTCGCCCCAGGAGCAGGCCATCGTGCGCTCCGTGGATGCCCACGCGGCCGACGCGGTGAGCTTTTTGGAGCGCATCGTCAACATCAACAGCGGCACGCTCAATCCGCAGGGCGTGCGCGAGGTGGGCCGGCACTTCGAGGCGCCGCTGGACTCGCTGGGGTTCGACGTGCGGTGGATCAGCATGCCGGATTCGCTGAACCGCGCCGGGCACCTGTTCGCCTACCGCACCGGGACGCGGGGCAAGCGCGTGCTGCTGATCGGCCACCTGGACACGGTGTTCGAGAAGGACGACGCCTTTCAGCGCTTCGTGCGCGAGGGACGGTACGCCACCGGGCCGGGGGTGAACGACATGAAGGGCGGCGACGTGGTGATCCTGTATGCGCTGCGGGCGCTTCACGCGGCGGGCGCGCTGGAGGGCACCACCGTCACCGTCGCGCTCACGGGAGACGAGGAGTCGGCGGGGCGGCCGCTGGAGATCTCGCGGCACCACCTGATCGAGGCGGGTCGGAACAGCGATGCGGCGCTGGAGTTCGAGACCGGGTCGCGCGATTCCGTGGGCGAGTACGCCGTGGTGGCGCGGCGCAGCAGCAGCGGGTGGACGCTCCGGGTCACCGGGCGGACGGGGCACTCGTCCGGCGTCTTCAGCGAAGGCGCGGGGAGCGGGGCGATCTACGAGGCGGCGCGCATCCTCACCGCCTTCCACGAGGAGCTGCGGGGGGAGCCGTAC
>NZ_DATBNB010000499.1 GCF_036554565.1 Longimicrobium sp.
CGTGGCCTCCAGCCACAGGATGTACGCGCAGGGCTGCGCCGCGCTGAAGTCGAACGGGTGCCCGCCGGCGGGGGAGACGGCGTGTCCCGCGGCGATCGGGGCCAGATCGAGCTGCCCGGGCATCGGCGGGTTGCCCTGGAAATAGACGCGGCCCGCGCGCGCCATGGGGTGGTACACGGTGTACAGGGCATGGACCTCGTCGTTCACCTTGGCGCATCCGCCGCCCCCGCCCAGCAGCTCCTGGATGTTCAGCGACACCACCTGGCGCGTCTCCACCGGTCCTCCGGCCCAGTTGAGGTGCCGCGTGTACTTGTACGTGAGGTTGATGATGGCGATCCTGGCCAGCGAGTCCGCTCCTACGGGCGCGTGGGAGGCCACCTCGCGCGCCTCGAACGCCAGCGTCCAGGTGCGCAGGGTGCGCCGGTCGCCCGCGGGCACGGCCTGCCCCGCGGCCAGCGCGCCCAGGTCGATGCTTTCGTGCGTGAGCTGGTCGCTGCGCAGCACACCCAGGTGGTCGCTGTCGCGCGTGAACCGCCCGTCGCCGCCCTGCGTCAGGTCGTTCACGCGCGGCACCTTCACCCACCCGTCGGCGTCGATGTCGGCGTTGATGCTCACCACGCGCGGCGCCGCGGGGGGCGGCTGGGGAATGCTGACGGTGGCTCCCGGGTTGTTCACGTAGAAGGGCACGGCGTTCACCGACCACGCGCCCAGCCCCGCGTCCCAGTACCAGAACTGCAGGTGGCCGATCTCGGCCGTCCCGAGGTGCGCCGTGGTCAGGTTGAACACGGCGCCCGGCGCGCCCGTGTTCTCCGCCGCCGTGAACCGGTACTCGACCGCCGTATTCGCCTGCGCGTCGGGGAGGATGCCGTTGAGCTCCAGGTTGCCCGTGAACGCGAACTCGCCCGCGGTGGTGAGCCCGGCCGGAGTAAAGTCGTTGAACGCGGGCTTCACGCGGTACGCTCCCACGCGGGTGAACAGCGGCTTGGTGTCCGGCTCCAGGCCGTCTCCGGGACGTCCGCCGCCCACGCACAGGCGCACGCACAGGCACGCCCCCACGTTCTCGCGGCCGGGCTTGTGCCCGTCGGCCTTGTCTTCGTCGATGAGCACCGCGCCCCCCGCGGCCGCCACGTGAAAGTACACGTCGGGTCCGCTGTTCAGCGGCGGCCACGGCGTTTCGACGTTGATGAGGGGCGACAGGAACGTCTTCCGGAAGTCGGCGCGGGAGTAGTGGATGCGGAAGTGCCCGTCGGCGTCCGTGACGGCCGTGCCAAGGGTGTCGTCGGAGATCCAGTCGGCGTCGTACGCCGTCACGGTCAGCCCCGCGGCGCCCTTGCCCGACTTGCAGTCGCCCACCCAGCCGCAGATCACCCACGCGTCGAACAGCGCCCGCAGCGCGCACCAGAAGCGGTGCGGAACGCAATAGCGCCAGTGCCACGACAGCTCCCGTCCCCAGTCCGGCGCCAGCGTGGTCAGGTGCGCCTGCACGCTCTTGCGGCGAACGTCCCCGTTCTGTCCGGGCATGCGCGAAATGACGACGTCCACCTCCACCGGGCCGCCGTCGTAGCGCTTGTCGTCTACCAGCTCGATCGAAAAGCTGCCCTCTTCGTCGGTGTGGCCTTCGGCCAGCAGGCGCGGCTCCTTGGCCTCCACCTGCTCAGCCGTCAGCACGGCGAAGGTGTCCTTGGGACGGGCGGCCACCAGGTCGGCGGCGCGGTCTTCCAGCGGCCGGTACAGGCGCACCCGCACCCGGGCCATGGGCTCGTGGCACTCGTCGCACAGGTAGCCACACAGGCGGCCCTCGAAGCGGTGACTCATGGGGATTTTCTCCGGAAAAGGGTGGTGAGGCGGTGGCGCACGTGCAGAGGCGGGATGTGCCGGTCGCCTGGCCGCGCCACGGCGGCGGTGCTGCGGCAACGCGTGCGCCGGGGTGCTGCAGGATCGCCGGACGGCGCCTGGCACCCGGGCCACCGGAGGGCAGGGAGCGAGCCGCTCGGGGGCCGCCGCGCGTTCTGCCACCCTTAACGTCCTGTTCGTATCTCCACTTGCGTGCACTTGCAGTCGCCGCCTGTTTGCACGCGGCAGAAGGGCGACTGGGGCGTGGATGACGCGGTGGATGGGACGGGAATGCCGCATGGGGGCGCGTCCGCCACTCTACCGCCAATGGCAGTAGAAGGAGACAGAAACAGCCAGAGATACGGAGGAGGCGGACCTCCGATCTCTGGCTGTTTCTGTATCTCGCATCGACCGGGTCCTGCGGGGCCGGATGCGGGACGATCCGCGTGGGTCAGGCGGGATACAGCTGGCGGGTGAACGTCTTGTCCCGCTCGGAAAGCTCGGTGTTCCACCCGACCTCGAACCCGCCGTTCGTCAGCTGCCTGGGAACCGGGTAGTGCATGATGGAGGTGGGATCGTACGCCGAGGCGTTCGTCTGCGAAGCGGCGTACTTGCCGAAGAGCTGGCTGTCTACCTGCTCCTTCGTCCACCCCTGCGTGCTCATGTAGTAGCGGTACGCCGCCGGGCGGTTCCAGGGGATGTTCCCCGCCGGGCTCATGTGCTCGTGGATGAACCCCAGCGCGTGGCCGAACTCGTGGAGCGTCGTGCGCGAGAACTCCGACTCCGCGGTCTGCTCGGTGAACCACCCGTAGTTCATGGTGGGCTTGCTCCTGGAGATCGTCAGCGCGTCGGTTCCCAGGTACGACCACGAACCCTGCCCCGGCGTGCAGGTGATGCGGATCTCGGCGTTGGGATCGGTGCCGAAGCTGAACTTGATGTTGGCGTAGTGCTCCCACTGGTGCGCGTACTTCTCGATCTGCTCGCGTACGCGCGGGGGCGGATTGTCCAGGAACCGCACCCGCAGCGTGCGCCCGGGCTTCCACAGCTTGCCTTTCAGCCCGGCCAGCCGCGCCCCGTCGCCCCCCGTGCCGGGCGGCCCGGAGTTGCGGGCCTGCGCGTTGTCGGCGCGTTCGTCCAGGGCCACCATCTCGGCCTCGCCCTGCAGGGCGGGCGGGAGGACCATCTCGGTGCAGGCGTGGACCTCCTCGATCCGAAGGTTCTCGCCGCCGTCGGCCGCATCGTCGCCGGTCTGCTTCTTCCTCGTCGGCATGATCTGGTTCTCCGATCGAAAGGGTTGATCCGCACGCTTCATGATCGCTGCCCGTCACCGCCGTTTCCCCGGTGAAGCCTGACCACCTGGCCATCCGGGATGTCGAAGGGCTCTTCGCCCTCGCCTTCGCCCGCTTCGCGCTCCAGCTCGGAAAGGGGCCGCACCCGGTCCAGTTCCGACGCGCCCAGGTCTTCGTCGCCTTCGTCCATCAGCTCGAACCAGGGAAACCCGTGCTCGGTGTAGGTGCGCGCGCTGACGGGGGAGGGGGGCGGAGGCCGGCCGGTAACCGCCTGGAACTGCTCCGCGTTCAGCAGGTGCACCCACAACGCGGTGGCGGCCGAGGTGTCCCACGTATCGGCGCCGTGCGGATCGGGATACACCTTCTGCGCGATGCGCCCGCCGGCCGCGATGCCCATCTCCGCCGGCCCCGCGGCGAACGCGACGGTGGGTGGCCCGCCCAGCATCCCTCCGCTGGGACGCGGGTCCGGCTCGGCATGGGGCGGCTCGTCGGGAAAGCGGCCGGGGCGCGGGGGATACACCACCAGCTGCATTCCCCCGAAGCGCTCCCCGCCGGTGACCTGCGCCTCGACGGTGTAGCCCCGCCCCAGCGGCGCCGCCACCAGCTGCCGTACCTCGCCCGCCGCCGTGCGGATGCCGTCCAGCCACAGCTGCGGGGGGCACACCAGGTAGTCCTGCGGCCCCGGTCCCAGGGAGGGCGACCACGGCCCGCCGGTGAGCGCGTTCACCCCGCCGACCCCCACCTGGACGGCGTGGGGGTGCCACGAGGGCGCCTCGAAGCCCAGCCACAGCGCCTCGCGCGGGTGCAGGGGCACGAACACGCCGCCGCGCTCGCGCCAGGCGGCGGGGACCCG
The DNA here is from genome assembly GCF_036554565.1 of Longimicrobium sp. NCBI lineage: Bacteria > Pseudomonadati > Gemmatimonadota > Longimicrobiia > Longimicrobiales > Longimicrobiaceae > Longimicrobium > Longimicrobium sp. The sequence goes on from NZ_DATBNB010000499.1 coordinate 3,976, forward strand.
GTGGGCGTAGTCGTCCACCGCCATCACCGGCAGCGCCCCCAACCCGGGGGGAAGCCGGCCCGCCGCCGTCCCCTCGGGCACGCGCAGGGTGCGCTGGAACGAGATGGAGAACCGGCCGCCGAACGCGACCGATCCGTCCGCCCGCACCGCCGTCTTCAGCGGGGGCATGCCGCCGTCACTCGAAATCGGCCATCCTTCCGAAGGCACCCGGCTCTTGGACGTCGTCGCTCATGGAAAAGGTCTGGGTGCGGGAAGCTGCATGGACGAGGTTTCTCACCCGGCGAAGGAATACTCCACGTACAGCGGCGTCTCCGTCACCGCCTCGCGGAACGCCCGCCATTCGGCGGTGCTGGCGCCGTCCCTGGGCGGGTTGGGCGCAACCACGGGATCGCTGCCGCGGGACAGCAGGACCCGTCCCCGCGTCTTGCGCAGCAGCTCTTCCATCAGCGGGGGGTGCGGAAGCCGCCAGCCCAGCGACTTGGCCGCTTCTGCGTCGGCCGAAACCAGCGCCACCAGGTCGGCCGATTCCATGGCGGCCAGGGCGGGAGCCGGCGTCGCCCACTGGCTGCAGTGGTGCGGCACCTTGTACAGCACCGTGCGCCGCAGGAGCTCCGCGGGGGGCGTGTCGGCGTCGGACCAGCGCAGCTCGCTCCACGCGGGCGGCGCCACCCGCGCGTCGCCGGGAAACAGCAGCACCTTGCCGGTGCCGGGAAGCTCGAAGGCCAGCACCAGGCTGCCGTCGTTGGTGTGGCTTTCCAGCGTGAGCGCCAGGCCCCGCCCCATTCCCAGCCAGTCGGTGTCGATGGCCCGCCACGCCAGCGTCTTCTCGTAGTACTGTTCGGTGAAGAACCTGGCCGCCTCCGGCGGCGCGTGCGGCGGCTCGCCGTTCCGGCCGATCACGAGCCGGTGGCTGAGGTCGAAGGGCTGGTTTCGCTCCAGCCGCTCCTGCTCCTCGGGGTCCGGGCCGTCGTCTCCCATCCGCAGGAACCGCTCGGCGGCGCAGAAAAAGGAGCTGCTCAGGTCCATGGCGCCCTGGGCGGCTTCGGCTGCGGGCCGTGACGTGGGCGGGCGCGGGCCCAGTACGTACGCCTTCGCGCCGCCGCCGGGGAGCTGCATGGGCGCGTCGCGGGTATCCAGGTAGCGTACCCGGGGCGAGGCGGCGCGCAACGCGGCCAGCGCCGCCTCTTCGTCGTCGCGCGAAGCCTGCGCCCCCGCGTCGCCCCCCTCGGCCGCACACTCGCCGAACAGCCCCAGCACGCCGGTGACCCCCTTGCTCAGCGGGTTGCGCGCAGGGTTCCGTTTGGCCGCGGCGCGCAGGCGGGTGACCAGCGCGCGCCTGCGTGCCCGGATCGCCCTGCCGCCCTCGTTGCCGGGGTTCTCGGTAGAGGGGAGCCATACTTCGTCGATGTGCATCCGGCCGAACACCTCCGAGGCGTCGGCGAAGCCGGAGACGTGGTCCCAGTGCGTGTGGGTGGCCACCACCAGGTGCAGGTGTCCGCCCGTCGCCTCCTCGATGTCGCGCGCTACCGCCCGCATGGCCTCGGCCGCGTCGGGGCGGCCCACCACGCCGCAGTCCACCAGCACGTGCGTGTCGGTTCCGCCGGCCGACAGGGTGAGCAGAAAGCAGTCGCCCAGCCCCTGCCGGTACATGCGCACGCGGACGCAGGTGCCCGGGCTCACGGGAGCTCCTGGGCGCCGTCGGGCTCGCCGTGCAGAAAGGCGAAGGGCTCGCCCCCCGCCTCCAGCGCGCCGAAGTAGGTGGCCTGCAGCGACGAGACGGCGCCGGTGGTCAGGAACCGCATCTGCCGCTCCTCGCGCGCCGTGGAATTGATGTCCTTGCGGATGCAGTAGCGCGCGTGCCCGGATTCCAGGTCGAACACCAGCGTGCAGCCGCCCCGGAACCAGAATCCGCCCAGCCCGCCGGGAACGGGCGCCTCGACCCAGCGTGCCTGCGAGAGCTCCACGATGAGATCGGTGAGCAGCTGCCCGTCGGGACCCACCCGCCGGGCGGGCCGCACCGCGCTCACGTCCCAGCCCGTGCGCCCCTGCTTCTCGGCGTCCCTGGGCGGCTTGGGCCCGGTGTCGGCGAAGTTCAGGCCGAAGTCCTTCTCCTTGCCCATCAGAGTCTTCTCCAGGCGCGTCTTGAACGCCTTCCGGGCCCGGGCGATGGCATGGCGCACCTTGATCCGGTCGGTCGAGAGATCCCACCCTTCCAGCAGCTTCTCCACCGCGCACACCCGCGACAGGTTGGGCATGTCGGCGAAGAGCACCGCGGCGTCCCAAGTGCGTGGCGTGCGGCCTGTGCCCCGGCTGAATTCGTCGAAGCGGCGATGACGCGCAAGCTGCGCCGGCTGCGGCGCGACCGACTCGCAGCGGCATGCTTGCGCCTGGATCCCGACGAAGAGCGCGGGCTGGTGCGAAAGCGGAACCCG
>NZ_DATBNB010000500.1 GCF_036554565.1 Longimicrobium sp.
CGGGCGAACGCCGCCTCGCCGCCCTGGAACTTCCAGGGGAAGCAGCCGATGACCAGCCGGCGGTTCTGGATCTCCGGGGCGCTGATCTCGCCGCCCAGGTTCTCGATGTGCATGCAGTTGTGGCCGAACAGCTTGTTGTGCGTGAGCTGGTAGTCCTCGTCCGGGAACAGCTTCGCCACCGCCTCCGGCCCGCCGAACTTCGCCTCGGCCGCGGCGCGCACGCGGTCGCAGTGGCCGTGCATCCCCTTGCCCAGGAACCGGCCGATGGGCAGGTCCATCGGGTGGTCGGTGGACACCACGTCCACGCCCCAGATGTGGATCTCCTTTTCCAGCAGCCACGGCACCATGTCGGGGTGCGCACCGGGGTGCATGTGGATGTACTTCTCTTCGTCGGGCTGGTCGCCCCACTGCGCGTGGCGGTGCCAGCCGGTGTGCAGCAGCAGGATGTCACCCTTCCGTACCTCCACGCGCGACTCGATCATCTCGGGCGTGTACACCGCGAGCTCGTCCATCTCGTCGCTCAGGTTCACGATCACCCCCGGCCCGCACAGCCACTCCATGGGGATCTGGTCGATAGTCATGCCCCCGGTAATGAAGTGCCGCGGCGCGTCCAGGTGGGTGCCCATGTGGTTGGACGTCTGGATGTACTGCGCGTTCACGCCGTGCTCGGCCTTGCGCTTGATGTACTTCACCTCGAAGGGCGGATAGTACGGCCAGAAGGGCGCCTGCTCGTTCAGCGGCTGCGACAGGTCGTACACTTTCATCGGATCTCCGGAAGCACGGGGTTGAGTTGAACGCAGGCCGCGGTTGGCGGCCGCATGATTGGTTACAGGGTACGAACAGAGCGTGGCGGAAACCACGCGCACCTCAGGCCCGGGCGCGCCACCCGCTCCAACTTACACCAGGACAAGCCAGTCCACGAAGGTGGACTTCGTGTGGCCGTTGCAGCGAATTCATTCGCCCGTGCCGGCCCGGGACCGATCCGAGGCCCGGGACTGGTTCCCCGGACTTCTGGCGAGCCCCAGCAGACGCCGAGGGGCCCGGCTTTTGTGTCCGCTGCCGCGCCCGGGCATCGAGGCGCCCCGGGCTAGATCCTTCGGCCCGCGACGGACGGTGTGCGGGCGCCGATTCGGTGCGCCTGGGCCTCAGGATGACAAGCGGTTGTGCGCCATCGGCTCGCGCTGCGGCTGGCCTGGCGCACTCGACTGCGCGAGCAGTCCGCGAAGGCGGACTTCGGGCCGTCGTTGCCGCGACTTCAGTCGCCCCAGCGCGGCCGGGTGAGGGCCCGCTCGAACGCGCGCGGCAGCACCCGCTGCACGAGCACCTTCACCAGTTGCCGCCGGTACTCGGGCGAGGCGTGGATGTCGCCCGGCGGGTCGATGTCGCGCTGGCTGGCGGCCTCGGCGGCCGCGCGGATGGCTGCCTCGTCGGGCGCCTGGCCCACCAGCGCGGCCGCGGCCTCGGCCGCCAGGACCGGGCCCTCGCCCACGCTCAGCAGCGCGATGCGCGCGGAGGAGCACCGGCCGGCGTCGTCCACCTGCACCGTCGCGGCGATCCCCGCCAGCGCGTAGTCGCCGTGGCGGCGCGACACCTCGTCGAACGCCCAGCCGGTGCGCGGGGCGGCCGCGGGCACCTCGATCTCCGTCAGCATCTCGTCCGGCTCCAGCGCGGTTCCGAACAGCCCCGTAAAGAACTCGCCCGCCGTCACCAGCCGCTCGCCGTTCGGACCGCGCAGGCGGAAGCGCGCGTCCAGCGCCAGCATCACGGCCGGCATCTCCGCCGCCGGGTCCGCATGGGCAATGCTGCCCCCCATCGTGCCGCGGTTGCGAATCTGCGCGTGGGCAACGTATGGCAGCGTCTCGGTAATCAGCCCCGCGCGCGCGGCGATCAGCCCATCCCGCTCCGCCGCGCGCTGGCGGACCATCGCGCCGATGCGCAGCCCTCCATCCACCTCCGCGATGCCGTCCAGCCCCGCGATGCGGTTGAGGTCGATCAGCACGGCGGGAACGGCCATGCGAAAGTTCATCGCCGGCACCAGGCTCTGTCCGCCAGCCAGCAGCTTGGCGTCGTAGCCGTGCTCCGCGAGAAGGCACAGCGCCTCTTCCACGCTGTCAGGCCGATGGTACTCGAACGGCGCCGGCTTCATTTCGCGCCGCCGCCCGTGCCCGCGGCCAGGCGCGCCTCCAGCTCCTTGTTCAGCGCGTCCAGCCCCTGCCGTGTCAGCATCTTCGCCACCTGGTCCAGCAGCCGCTGCCCCACGCCGGCCACCTTGCCACCGATGGAAAGGTCCGCGTGGTAGCGCATCGTCGTTCCCCCCGCCGACTCGTCCAGGTTCACCGTCGCGCTGCCGCGGGTGAAGCCCAGCGCGCCCTTGCTGTCCACCAGCATGGTGTAGCTCGCGGGCTCCACGCGGTCCTTCAATTCCACCTTCAGCGACCACTCCGCGGCCGTCACCGGCCCCACGCCGATGCGGATCACGCCCTCGTACACGCCGTCGCCGGTCAGGTGAAGCTTGCGGGCGCCGGGCATGGCCTTGGCCAGCACCTCGGGGTCCTGCAGCAGGTCCCACACGGTCTGGCGCGGGCCGGGAAAGGTGTGCTCGCCGTCGACGATCATGGGGCGGGGTCGCTAAGAGGAATCTCAGTCGGCCGCGAGCGCTTCCGCGCGCACGCCGGGGGCGGATCGGATCAGCTCGAACAGGCGGTTGGGGCTCAGGGGAATCTCGCGGATCTCCAGCCCCAGGTGCGGCACCGCGTTCTCGATGGCCTGCGCGAACGCGGCGCCCGTGGGAATGCACCCCGCCTCGCCCACGCCCTTCAGCCCCAGCGGGTTCAGCGGCGCGTCCGTCTCGCGGTGGGCCATCTCCACGTTGGGAACGTCCATCGCGGTCGGCAGCAGGTAGTCCATGAACGAGGCGTTCTGCAGCTGCCCGCCCTCGTCGTACACCAGCTGCTCGTAGAACGCGTTGCCGATGCCGTGCGCCACGCCCCCCTGCACCTGCCCGGCGACGATCATGGGGTTGATCAGCTTGCCGCAGTCGTGGACGACGATGTAGCGAAGGATCTTCACCATCGCCGTCTCGGGATCCACCTCCACCACCATCGCATGGACGCCACTGGCCGTGCTGCCGTGGTCCGGGCCGAAGTACGCCGTGGCCTCCAGCCCCGGCTCGCTGCCGGGCGTCACCGCGCCGCGCAGCGGGTTGGCGTGGCCGGCCAGCTCGCCCAGCGTCATCGCCCGGTCCGGGTTGGAGTGCGACCGGATGGTGTTCTCCGCCAGCTCGACGTCGTCGGGGGCGATGCCTAGCACGCGCGCGCCCGTCTCCATCACCTTCTTGCGGACGGCGAGCGCCGCCTCGTGGCACGCGCTCCCCGCCACCACCGCGCCGCGGCTGGCGAAGGTGCCCGTCCCCCAGCCGAACTCGCGCGTGTCTCCCGTCACCACGTGCACGCGGTCCACGTCCACGTCCAGCACCTCGGCCACGATCTGCGCGAACGCGGTGTAGTGCCCCTGGCCCTGCGTGCCCAGCCCCGTGGCGACGCGCACCTGCCCGCTGGGTTCCACGGTCACCCGCGCGCCCTCGTACGGGCCGATCCCAGTGCCCTCCACGTACGAGACGACGCCCATGCCGATGTACCGGCCCTCCGCCCGCGCCGCCGCCTGCTCGCGCGGAAAGGTGTCGCGGCCCACGATGTCGAGCGCGGCCTCCAGCGCCGGGGCGTAGTTGCCGCTGTCGTAGTAGAGGGGCGCGAAGTCCTGGAACAAGATCTGGAAGGTGTGGGGAAACACGTCCTTCCGCAGGTAGTTGCGGCGCCGGATCTCCGCCGGCTCCAGCCCCAGCTCGCGCGCGGCGATGTCCAGCAGCCGCTCCATCACGAACACGCCGTGCTGCCGCCCCGCCCCGCGCACCGGAGTCACGGTGACGGTGTTGGTGAACACCGCGCGGAACTCGCTGTTGTAGGCCGGCACATCGTACGGGCCCAGCAGGGTGCACTGGCTGTTGATGGGCACGGTCAGTCCGTACGGATCGTACGCGCCCGTGTCGTGAAAGAAGAAGTCCTGCACCCCCAGGATCTTCCCGTCGCGCGACACGGCGATCTCGGCATCGTGGATCTGGCTGCGCTCCTGGGTGGTGGCGAAAAAGTTCTCCTGACGGTCCTCGGCCCACTTCACCGGCCGGCCCAGGCGCATGGCCACCCAGGGGATCAGCACCTCTTCGGGATAGAACATCATGATCTTGGGCCCGAAGCCGCCGCCGACGTACGGCGCCACCACGCGAACGCGCGATTCCAGCAGCCCCAGCATCCGCGCCAGGCCGTTGCGGATGGGGATGGGCGCCTGCGTGGTGTCCCACACGGTCAATTCTTCCGCGCGGGGATCCCACCGCGCCGCCACGCAGCGGTTCTCCATCGCCGCCGCCGCGCCACGGTCGTAAAGGAAGCGCCGGGAGATGACGAGGTCCGCCGCCGCCTTGGCCGTCTCGTAGTCGCCGTGCCGCTGAACGACGTGCGCCGCCAGGTTGGTGCCCAGCTGCGGATGGATGATCTCCGCCCCGGGCTCCAGCGCCGCCTCCAGCCCCACCACCGGGTCCAGCGGATCGATGTCGACGACGATGTCCGCCATCGCATCCTCGGCGATGTACCGGCTTTCGGCGATCACCATGGCGATGGGCTCGCCCACGTGCCGCACCCGGTCCTTGGCCAGGGGCACCTGCGACGCCTGGTTGAAGACGATGCCGTCGATGGGCGGAGGCGGAACCAGCAGGGGCCCGGGCTGCCAGTAGTCGCCCAGGTCTTCGGCGGTGATGACGGCCACCACGCCGGGCCGGGCGAGCGCCGCGGACGCGTCGATGCTCCGCAGCACCCCGTGCGCGTGGTCGCTGCGCACGAAGGCGGCGTGCAGCATGCCCTCGAGCTGCACGTCGTCCACGAACAGCGCGTTCCCGGTCAGGAGGCGGCGGTCTTCGTTCCGCGGTACCGACGTGCCGACGTAGGTTCGACTCAAGACAGTACGGGAGTGCGAAAGTGCGAAGTGCGAGAGTGCGAAACACCACGGGCGCGCACGCCGTTGACCCAAACACCACAGATGGCAATCCGCGAAGGCGGATTTCGTGTGGTCGTTGCCGCGGATTCATCCGCCCCAGCCGAGCCCGGCGCATACCCACTGATCAAAGAGCCTCGACTTCTTTGTCGGTTTCGGCCGAGGCCCCCATCCGTTCCGCCGCCAGCTGCACCGCCTGCACGATGTTCTGGTATCCCGTGCAGCGGCACAGGTTGCCCGACAGCGCCTCGCGAACCTCCGGCTCGGTCGGCGACGGGTTGTCGCGCAGGAACGGGATCATCGACATCAGGATGCCCGGCGTACAGAAGCCGCACTGCAGGCCGTGCGCGTCGCGAAAGGCCTCCTGCAGCGGGTGCATGGGGCCGGTGCCGGCGGTCAGGTCCTCGACCGTGGTGATCTCGGCGCCGTCCGCCTGCACGGCGAACACCAGGCACGAGCGCACCGCCTCGCCGTCGATCATCACGGTGCAGGCGCCGCACACGCCGTGTTCGCAGCCCACGTGCGTGCCGGTGAGCGACAGGTCCTGGCGCAGAAAATCGCTCAGCAGCAGGCGCGGCTCTACCTCGCGCCGGTACTGGGCGCCATTGACGGAAAGGGAAACGTCCACGGGTTGGGCCACGCGTGCGGGCTGTGTCGGGGTGGAACCGAGGATTTCCAGGCGGGCGCGGACGCGTGAGGCGGGTGCGTCCGGTGTCGCCGGGGAAGGTGAGGCTGCAAACAGACAGATAGGATGCCACGTTCCCCGCCGCAAGTAGGCGCGCTCGCGGCTGGCGGACCGCGGCCCTAAGTTGGCGGCCTGCCGGGCGGCGCCGCCGCCGCCCGCCTGCAAATGAGCACGGGATACCGATGACGCCGCCGAAAGCCATCCTGTTCGACGCCGGAAGCACGCTGGTCTGGCTGGATCACCCCTATCTCCTGGACCTCGCCCGCCAGTACGGGATCGAGGTTTCGATGGAGCGGCTGCTGGACGCCGAGTACACCGCCAAGACGCGGCTGGACGAGCTGATCCGCAGCGGCGAGGTCAGCGACGACCGCAAGCGCGGCGAGGTGTTCTTCGCAGAGATCTTCCGCCAGGTGGGCGTGGGCCGGGAAGCGTTTCCTTCCATCGCCAAGGCGCTCTGGGCGAGGCACGCGGAGCGCAACCTGTGGAGCAACGTCCGCGAACGCACGGCCGAAACGCTGGACGAACTGCGCCGCCGCGGCTACCGCCTGGCCGTCATCTCCAACGCGGACGGGCGGGTCGAAGCGCTGCTGGAGAGCGTGGGGCTGGGGTCGCACTTCGAGTTCGTCATCGACTCCCACCAGGTGGGGATCGAAAAGCCCGATCCACGCATCTTCCACATCGGCGCCGAGCGGATGGGCATCCGCCCCGAAGAGGCCGTGTACGTGGGTGACATCTACGAGATCGACGTGCAGGGCGCCCGCGCGGCGGGAATGCGGCCCGTGCTCATCGACCCGCTGTGGCGCTGGAACGACGTGGACTGCGAGCGCATCCGCGGCCTTCACGACCTGCTGGACCTGTTTCCGGAGACGGCGTGAGCGCCCAGGGCTGGTGGGACGGGTACTTCGACGAGACGTTCGTCGACATCTACCGCGATTTCCTGACGCCGTCGCGCACGGAGCGTGAGATCCAGGGACTTCGGGAGATGGTGCCGCTGGATTCCGGCGCCGACGTGCTGGACCTGGCCTGTGGATGGGGACGGCACTCGCTGGAACTGGCGCGCTCCGGCTTCCGGGTGACGGGGCTGGACTGGTCCGAGACGCTGCTGGCCCGCGCCCGCAAGCGCGCCAAGGCCGCCGGGGTGACGGTGGATTTCGTGCAGGGCGACATGCGCGAGGTGCCGTGGACGGGCCGGTTCGACCTGGCTCTCTCCATGTATTCGTCCCTCGGATATTTCCTATCCGACGAAGAAGACCTGCGTGTGCTTCGCGGCGCACACCGGGCGCTGAAGCCCGACGGCGTGTTCGTGCTGGAAACCATGCACCGCGACCACATCCTGGCCGACTTCACCGAGCGCGACTGGTGGGAAACGGAGGGCGGCGCCACGGTGTGGGTGGAGCGCGAGTTCGACGCCGTCGAGGGCGTCAGCCGCGAGTGGACGCGCTGGTCGCGGGGCGGGGAATCGGGGGAGAAGTACCACGAGCTCCGCATCCGTTCCGCCACGGAGTGGGATGCGCTGCTGCGGCAGGCCGGCCTGGTGCCCATCGACTGGTGGGGCGACTGGGAGCTGGCGCCCTTCATCCACAGCAGCGAAAACCTGATCGCCATCTGCCGGCGCGCCTGACTCCGCGTCGTGCTGGCGCATTCGCCCGCTTTGATGCAATATGGGTGTGCTAAATTTTTCGCTCCCTCACCCGTCCGCGCGATGAAGCCGAACTTCCTCTGCCGCCTGCTCTGCGGCGCGCTCCTGCTCGCCGCCCTGGCGCCGTCCGCCGCCTGCGCCCAGCCCGGCGCCGCCGAGGTGACCGCGTTCGAGAACGTGTCCGTCATCCCCATGGACAGCGAGCGCACGCTGTGCGGACACACCGTCCTCGTCCGCGGCGATCGCATCGTGGCAGTCGGGCCCGCCGCGTCCGTATCCGTGCCGCAGGGTGCCCGGCGCATCGACGCGCGTGGCAAGTTCCTCGTCCCCGGTCTCGCCGAGATGCACGGCCACGTGCCACCGCCCAATGCGCCCGTGCAGTACACTGAGGACGTGCTGTTCCTGTACGTGGCGAACGGCATCACCACCGTCCGCGGAATGCTCGGCGCCCCGGGACAGCTGGAGCTGCGCGCCCGCACGAATCGCGGCGAGCTGCTGGGGCCCACGCTGTACCTGGCGGGACCGAGCTTCAACGGCAACTCCGTCAAAACCCCGGAGCAGGCGGCGCAGATGGTCCGCGAGCAGCGCGCCGCCGGGTGGGACCTGCTGAAGATTCATCCCGGCCTTACCCGCCCGGAATACGACGCGATGGCGCGAGCCGCTGCGCAGGAGGGCATCCGCTTCGGCGGCCACGTGCCCGCGGACGTGGGGCTGATGCACGCCATCACGATGGGGCAGGAGACGTTCGACCACGTGGACGGCTACGTGGAGTACGCGGGCGGCGCGGAGGGACCGATCGATGCGGCGAAGCTGGATTCCGCCGTGCAGGCCACGCGCGAAGCGGGAGCCTGGGTGGTGCCCACGATGGCGCTTTGGGAGGTGCTGTACAACACGCTGCCGCTGGATTCGCTGCTCGCGTATCCCGAGCTGCGCTACACCTCGGCCCAGTCGGTGCGCAGCTGGACGAACGCGTACAACCAGCGCCGCAACGCGCCGGACTACGATGCCACGACCGCGCGGCGCAGCATCAAAGCGCGGCAGCGGGTGCTGGCGGCGCTGCACCGCGGCTGGGCGGGCATCCTGATGGGGACGGATGCGCCGCAGCAGTTCAGCGTACCCGGATTCTCGCTTCACCGCGAGTTTCCCCGCATGCTCG
>NZ_DATBNB010000501.1 GCF_036554565.1 Longimicrobium sp.
CCGGGGGAGAGGGCAGCCGGGGACTGCGCCGCCGCCGCCGAAGCGCACCGAGCCATCAAGATCGCCAGCCGACGCACCGCACTCCGCGTCGCACACCGAGCTAACGCCTCTCCCCCGCGCAGTTTGCGGGGGAGAGGTTGGGAGAGGGGGGCGCCGAGGCCGGCGCATCAGCCAGTCGAACTCCCATCGGCAGTCCTTCTCCGTCTTCCCTGCAATGCCCCGCACCCCTCCACCTCCGCTCGACCACCGCGTCCGCCAGACCCTCGAGACGCTGGGCGTTCGGGGCACCGGCGCGCATGTGATGGTAGCGGTGTCAGGGGGGATGGACTCGGTGGCGCTGCTGCACCTGCTCCGTTTCGCGGCGGACGATCCCACGATGACCCTGTCCGCCGCGCACTTCGACCACGCGATGCGCCCCGGCAGCGAAGCCGACGCGCGCTGGGTCCGGGGCCTGTGCCGCGCCTGGGGCGTTCCGCTGTCCGAGGCGCGCGCGGACCAGCCGCCGCGCACCGAGGAAGCCGCCCGCGACGCGCGCTACGCCTTTCTGCGCGCCGCGCAGGCGGGCGCCGGTGCCACCCACCTCGCCACGGCCCACCACGCCGACGACCAGGCCGAAACCGTGCTCTTTCGCGTGCTGCGCGGCACGGGCATCCACGGGCTGGCCGGCATCCCCCCGGTGGACGCGACGGGGCTGATCCGCCCGCTCCTTCCGTTCTGGCGCGCGGAGCTGCGCCGCTACGCGCGCGCCGCGGGGCTGCGCTGGCGCGACGATCCCACCAACCGGTCGCTGGACCCCGCGCGCAACCGCATCCGCCGTGGGCTGCTCCCGCGGATCGAGCGCACGGTGGCGGCTGGCGCGCGTGCCAGCCTGGTGCGGCTGGCCCAGCTGGCGAGGGAAGACGAGGCCGCGTGGGAGTCCGTGCTCGCGCCCCTGCTGGCCGAGGCGGTGCACGAAGAAGACGGGGCGGTGCTGCTTGTTCGCGAGCGCTTCGCGGCTTATGATTGGCCCGTCGCCGTCCGACTGCTCCGTGCCGCGCTGCGCCGGCTGGCCACCGTCCCCGACCGGGCGGGAACCCGCACGGCGCTTGAGTTTATCAGCCAGGCACCCAGCGGACGGACCCTTCGGCTCGCGGGTGGCGTACTGATCACCACGGAGTTCGGCGTCGCGCGCCTTTCCCGCGCGGCCGAGAGCCCGGGCGATCCGCCGCCCGACCTGCCCCTGGCCATCGCCGGGGCCGCGGGCGAGGGCCGGTTCCGCGTCGGCGGCCGGGAGCGCGTGGCGCGCTGGGCCGAGGGCGAGGTGCGGCCTGGGGCGGAAGCGGATTCCGCCACCGTGTGCATGGCCGCGGACCGCGTGGCCTGGCCGCTGGCCTTACGCGGGTGGAAGCCGGGCGACCGGATGCGCACGCTGGCGGGAACGCGCCCGCTCAAGAAGCTGTTCGGCGAGGCGCGCATGCCCGTGGGCGCGCGCCGCGCCGCGCCCGTGCTGGCCGACGCCGCCGGGTCCGTGCTGTGGGTGCCCGGCGTGGGCGCCGCCCCCGGCCAGGCGCCCCGGCCCGGGGAACGGGCCATCACTCTTCTGGTCTCCGATGTCTGACACCGAGCTCAACCTGGCCCGCACCGGCGGGCACTCCGTATCGCGGGTGCTGTTCAGCGCCGAACAGATCGCCCAGCGGGTGCGGGAGATCGGCGCCGAGATCACCGAGGCCTATCCGCGCGACGAGGAACTGCTGGTGCTGGGCACCCTCAAGGGATCGTTCATCTTTCTGAGCGACCTGGTGCGCAGCATCAACCGGCCCATGGAGGTGGACTTCCTGGTGGCCTCCAGCTACGGCAGCGGCACCACCAGCTCCGGCCAGGTGAACCTGCTGTACGAAACGCCGGCCAGCATCGAGGGCAAGCACGTGGTGCTGGTGGAAGACATCGTCGACAGCGGCACCACCCTCAACCGCCTGATCCCGCTGCTCCGGGGGCGCAACATCAAGTCGCTGGAGATCTGCGCGCTGCTGCACAAGCACATCGCCACCGACCTGGCGCAGGAGCCGCGCTGGCTGGGCTTCGACTGCCCGCTCGAGTTCGTCATCGGGTACGGGCTGGACCATTCGGAATTCTACCGGAACCTGCCGTTCATCGGGGTGATCGACCCCTGAGCGGCCGGGCCGGCTGACCTGATTATTCGCGCGACGGGACTCCGCGCCCGCCGCGGCCCCGGAAGGGAAAAAGCAGTCCATGGCAGACGAAGAAAAGGGCACTTCCAAGCCCCAGCCTCCCAAGCTGGGCCGCGTCACGCGCACCGCCGGGTTCTGGCTGGTGCTGGTGATGGTGTCCATCCTTACCGTTCAGCTCACCAGCCGCCGCGCCGAGCCGGTGCGCGACATCGCGTATTCCGAGTTCAAGGCCGAGCTCAAGAAGGGCAACGTCGACTCG
>NZ_DATBNB010000502.1 GCF_036554565.1 Longimicrobium sp.
CGGACGGTGGGGACCTGCACCGTCTCGGCGCCCAGCGCCTCCAGCGCGGCCGCGAACTCGCTGGCCTGCGCCCGGGCGCGGGTGACCACGATGCGCTTTCCCGACAGGGGGCGGCGGTCCCACCACGCAAGTTGCTCCCGAAGGGACGCCACCTCGCCCACGACGATCAGCGACGGGGCGCCGATTCCCGCCTCCCGCGCGATGGCGGGAAGGGTGGTCAGCGTTCCCGTGACGGTGCGCTGGCGGGGGTACGTTCCCCACTCGATCGCCGCGGCCGGGGTGTCCGCCGCGCGGCCGGCCTCAACCAGTCGGCGGAAGTTTTCCGCCATCCGCCCCACGCCCATGTAGAAGACCACCGTGCCCACGCCGCGGGCCAGGTGCGCCCAGTCGACGTCGGTGTCGGCCTTGGTGGGGTCTTCGTGCCCCGTGACGAAGGCCACGCTGGCCGCCATCCCCCGCTGGGTGACGGGGATTCCCGCGTACGCCGGCGCGGCGATCCCCGCCGTGACGCCGGGAACCACCTCGAACGGCACGCCGGCCTTCGCCAGGATCAGCGCCTCTTCCCCGCCCCGCCCGAAGACGAACGGGTCGCCGCCCTTCAGCCGCACCACGCAGCGGTTTTCGCGGGCCAGCTCCACCAGGATGCCGTTGATCTCGTCCTGGGTGCGGGTGTGCTCGCCCCCCCGCTTGCCCACGTAGATGCGGCGCGGGGCGGTGGCGCGCTCCAGGATGGCCGGGCTGACCAGGGCGTCGTACACCAGCACGTCGGCCCGGGCGATCAGCTCGGCGGCGCGCAGCGTCAGCAGGCCCGGGTCGCCCGGCCCGGCGCCCACCAGGTAGACGGTACCCGTCACGCCGCCGTCCCCGCGCGAACCGCCTGCACGTGCGACTCCAGCAGGTCGGCCAGCGTGTCGCGGAAGGCGATCTCCGGCGCCCAGCCCAGCGCCCGCAGCCGCGCGCCGCTGCCGCACAGCAGCGGCACGTCCACGGGCCGTACGCGCTCCGGGTCCAGCTCCAGCCGGGCGCCCGTGCCCGACAGGGCGATCAGCTGCTCGACGGCGTCGCTCATGGCGGCCGCGTGGCCGGAGCAGACGTTGTAGGCCTGGCCGGCCTCGCCCTCGTTCATCAGCCGCACGTACGCCCGGGCCACGTCGCGCACGTCCAGCAGGTCGCGGCGCGCGGACAGGTTGCCCACGCGCAGCACGGGCTCGCCGCGCCCCGCGCGGATCTCCGCGAGCTGGCGGGCGAAGCTGGCCAGGGCGAAGCGCTCGTCCTGCCCCGGCCCCGTGTGGTTGAACGAGCGGGCGACCACCACCGGACCGCGCGCCTGCAGCGCCGCCATCTCCGCCGCCGCCTTGCTGGCCGCATACGGGTTGCAGGGCTGCAGCGGGCGGTCCTCGCGGATGGGCTGCTCCTCCTCGGGCACCACGCCGTACACCTCGGCCGAGCTCACCAGCAGCAGCCGCGCGTCGGCCGGCAGCGCCCGTGCCAGCCGCAGGGTGCCCGTGGCGTTCACGTCCCAGGTGCCCAGCGGGTCGTTGAACGACCCGGCGACGGACGCCTGCCCGGCAAGGTGGTACACCTGCTCGGGCGCGGCGCGCGCGACGGCCGCCTCCACGCTTTCGGCGGAGGTGACGTCCAGGGAAATCCACTCCACCCCGCCCTCGTCGGCGGGCGACGGGTGGCCCTCCTGCCGGGTGGCCACCACGGTGTGCCCGTCCTCCAGCAGCGCCCGCACCAGCCAGGTGCCCGCGAACCCCGCCGCGCCGGTTACCAGGACCCGCACGCGATCAGCCGGCGGAGGCGGCGGCGCGATGGCGCTCCAGGTCGGCATTCACCATCATGCTCACCAGCGCCTCGAAGCCCACCTCGGGCTCCCATCCCAGCTCGCGCTTGGCCTTGGACGGATCGCCCACGAGCAGGTCCACCTCGGCCGGGCGCATGAAGCGCGGATCCAGCGACACGTGCTCGCGCCAGTCCAGCCCCACCGCGCCGAAGGCCAGCTCCACCAGGCGCTGCACCGTGTGCGTCTCGCCCGTGGCCACCACGTAGTCGTCGGGCTGGTCCGGCTGAAGCATCAGGTGCATGGCCCGCACGTAGTCGCCGGCGAATCCCCAGTCGCGCTGCGCGTCCAGGTTGCCCAGGCGAAGCTCCGTGGCCAGCCCCAGCTTGATGCGCGCGGCCCCGTCCGTCACCTTGCGGGTCACGAACTCCAGCCCGCGCCGGGGCGACTCGTGGTTGAACAGGATGCCGCTGACGGCGTACATCCCGTAGCTTTCGCGGTAGTTCACCGTGGCCCAGTGGCCGTACACCTTGGCCACGCCGTACGGCGAGCGCGGGTAGAAGTGCGTGTTCTCGTCCTGCGGCACCGCCTGCACCTTGCCGAACATCTCCGACGACGACGCCTGGTAGAAGCGGATGCGGCGCTCGCGGTCGAAGATGCGGATGGCCTCCAGCATGCGCGTGACGCCCAGCCCCGTGACGTCGCCGGTGAGCACGGGCTGCGTCCACGAGGTCTGCACGAACGACTGCGCCGCGAGGTTGTACACCTCGTCGGGTCGCACGCTCTCGATGAGCCGCCGCAGCGAGGAGGCGTCCAGCAGGTCGCCGTAGTGCAGGCGCAGCGGCGCGCCCTCGACGTGCGGGTCGGTGTACAGATGCTCGATGCGGCCGGTGGTG
>NZ_DATBNB010000503.1 GCF_036554565.1 Longimicrobium sp.
CTTCCACCACCTCGCGGATGGCCACGGCGCGCCGGTACATCCCCATGTGGCCGAACATTCCCGGCCCCGTCACGTCGGCCCGCACGGTGACGTAGATGGTGCCGTAGTCGCCTTCCACCAGCTCGCGGTAGGGCTCCAGCACCGGGCCGGGGTTGGAGACCCACCACGGCCCGCGCTCGCCGCACACGCGCAGCGACTGCTCTTCCCACTTGACCGTGTAGTAACCGGAAAGCGTCACCGGCTCGGAGCGGGGGGCCACGGCGGCCACCAGCGGCAGCGGGAGCAGGGCGGCGAACAGGGTGCGGAGGCGCATCTTTCCTTGCGGCAACGAGTTGACTTCATCGCGTCGTACACCCCGGTGGGACGCCGGGTCCACGCGGATGGTTGCCCGCCGCCACAACGCGAAAGGCCCCGGCGCGCGCGAAAGGCGAGCCGGGGCCCTGCACCCGCGGGAACCGATCAGCCGCGGCGGCGTTCCAGGAGCAGCAGCATCAGCAGGCTGAGGACGGACAGGCCCTCCTCCTCGGGGGTCAGCTCGGCCAGGCGGTCCACCGAGTACTTGCCCTCCCACAGCGCGGCCTGCTTGCTGGCGCGCACGACGGGGGTACCGTCGGGGCGGGACACCAGGTACTTGGGATGGAAGACGTAGCCCGCCAGCATTCCGATCACCGGAATGTCGCTGAAGATGGCGTCGCCCACCTTGGCCCAGGGATTTTCTTCGCGAAGGTTGAAGATCACGTGGCCGTCGCGGACGATCTCGTAGTGCGCGCGCCACAGCGAGCGCATTCCCTTGCGGCGCACCGCCCCGATCTGCGTTCCGTCCGGCGTGCTGAAGTTGTACTGCGCGGACCAGTCGATCACCTTGTTGGCCGCGATGTGGTACAGCGGCTGGGTCTGCTTCTCGTCCGCGAAGACGGTGACCTGCTCCTTCAGCTTCATCAGCTTCTGCTTGACGTACATCCGCACCTGCCCGCTGGAGTCGCGCACGTAGATCTGCGGCGCGAGAGCAAGCAGCTTGAACGAGAGCTGAAGCGGATACTGCATCGTTGGGTCTCCGGGATCTGGATGGGTCGGGGTACCGCGGAAGGAAGGAGTAGCGTAGCGCCCACGCGCCCGCCGCGCCAGACCCGCGCCGCACGATCCGCAAGATTTTCCGCGCGGTCTTAATCGTGCCGGAATCAGCGCACCACCGGATTCAGTCGCAGTAGAAAGGCGGATCGTAGAGGCCCATCTCCTGTGACAACCGAACGAGTTCTTCGTAAGCCTGATCCGGATCGAGCTTGCCGTTGGAATCCTGCCGATCGGCACCGGCATTTCCGACCGCCGGCTCCACGGGCTCGGTCGGTTCATCGGTGAGTGCTGTCATCGTTCTCCCTCCTGAGTGTTGGTGGTGGATGCACCATCACTATAAGTGGACGAAAGAGACAACGCAATCAGGGCACGTTCCGACGCAGCTCGTCCAGCCACACGGTGGCTTCGGAGTCGCTGGGGGCGCGCCAGTCGCCGCGGGGGGAGAGGGAGCCGCCGGAGCCCACCTTGGGTCCGTTGGGCATCGCCGAGCGCTTGAACTGGCTGGTCTTGAAGAACCGCCACAGGAATACCTCCATCCACCGCTTGATGGTGGCCAGATCGTACTGGTTGCGGCGCTCCTCGGGGAGCAGTTCCGGCCACGCGCCGCGCGCACGGTCGCCCCAGGCGTGGTGCGCCAGGAATGCCACCTTGCTGGGCCGAAAGCCGTAGCGCGTGACGTAGTAGAGGTTGAAGTCCTGCAGCTCGTACGGGCCGATCTTCTGCTGTGTGCTCTGCGCGGGGCCCTTGCCCGGCTCGCCTTCGCCCGCGGGCACCAGCTCGGGCGAGATCTCGGTGTCCAGGATGGCCTGCAGCACCCGGTTGGTCTCCGCATCGAACTGTTCCGTATCGATTACCCAGCGGATCAGGTACTGGATCATGGTCTTGGGCACCGACGCGTTGACGTTGTAGTGCGACATGTGGTCGCCCACGCCATAGGTGGCCCAGCCCAGCGCCAGCTCGCTCAGGTCGCCCGTGCCCAGCACCAGCCCGTCGTTGAAGTTGGCCAGGCGGAACAGGTGCGAGGTGCGCTCCCCCGCCTGCACGTTCTCGAACGTCACGTCGTACACCGGCTGGCCCCCGGCGTACGGGTGGCCGATGTCGCGCAGCATCTGCATGCAGCTGGGCCGGATGTCGATCTCCGCCGCGGTGATCCCCAGCCCCTTCATCAGTGCGTGGGCGTTGCCCCTGGTGGAGTCGCTGGTGGCGAACCCGGGCATGGTGTAGCCAAGGATGTTGGTGCGCGGCAGCCCCAGCCGGTCCATCGTCCGCGCGGCCACGATCAGCGCCTGCGTGCTGTCGAGCCCGCCCGACACGCCGATGACGATCTTCTGGATCCCCGTCGCAGCCAGGCGCTTCATCAGCCCGTGCACCTGGATGTTGTACGCCTCGTAGCACCGCGCGTCGCGCTCGGCGGCGACGTCCGGCACGTATGGAAAGCGGCCAACGTCGCGCCGCAGCGGCATCTCGCCTTCCGGCACCTGGAAGTGGAACGGAACGCGGCGGATGGACGACACCCGCTCCCCCACGTCGCCCGCGGCCTCGCGGAAGGTGTTCATCCGCGAACGCTCCTGGGCCAGCCGGTCCAGGTCGACGTCGGCGATGATCACCTGCTCCTCGTCGTCGAAGCGCTGCGACTCGCAGAGCAGGTCGTTGTGCTCGTAGATCAGCGCGTGCCCGTCCCACGCCAGGTCGGTGGTGGATTCGCCCGGTCCGGCGGCGGAGTACAGGTACGCGCAGATGCAGCGGCCGCTCTGCGTGGCGCACAGGTCGCGGCGGTACTCGGCCTTGCCCACGGTGATGTTGCTGGCCGACAGGTTGGCGACGACCGTGGCTCCGGCGAGCGCGGCGTAGCTGCTGGGCGGAATGGGCGTCCAGACGTCTTCGCACACCTCGACGTTCAGCACGAAGTTGTCGACGTTCTCGGCCTCGAACACCACGTCGTTGCCGAAGGGCACCGTTTCTCCCGCGACCGTCACGTGGTCGAAGTCGGCGTCGCGGGCCGCGCTGAACCAGCGGCGCTCGTAGAACTCGCGGTAGTTGGGCAGGTACGACTTGGGCGCGATGCCGAGCACCTGCCCGCGGTAGATGACCACGCCGCAGTTGAAGATGCGCCCGTGGAAGCGCATCGGTGCGCCGACGACCAGCACCGGGCTCATGCCGATGCTCTCCATCACCAGCTCGCGGATGGCGTCGTCCACCGCCTCGAGCAGCGCGTCCTGCTGAAACAGGTCTTCGCAGCTGTAGGCCGAGATGCCCAGCTCGGGAAAGAGCGCCACCGCCGCGCCCGCGTCCGACGCGCGCCAGGCCAGCTCCAGCGTGTGCTCGAGGTTGAACGCGGGGTCTGCCACGCGCACTGCCGGAACGCAGACGGCCACGCGGACGAACCCGTGGGAGTAGATGGAGTGGAACGGTGCGCGCATTCGGGTCTCCGCGGTCGCTGGTACGGCTCTGCGCCACAGGATAGCCACCGGCGGGGGCGCAGGCGAGGGGAGGCCCCTCCCCCGGCCCCTCCCCGCACAAACTGCGTGCGGAGAGGGGAGAAGGGATCAACTGGACTCGGCGCGTCCGCGGCGCCCCCCATCCCCAGCCCTTCCCCCGCAAACCGCGCGGGGGAAGGGAGCGAGCCCGGTGCGTTGAGGTGGTACCTGCCGAGGCGGCGGCTCTGCACGGGTTCCGAGCGCTTCGAGAGC
>NZ_DATBNB010000504.1 GCF_036554565.1 Longimicrobium sp.
CGCCGGCGATGGCGATCTCCGGCGCCAGGCCGGGAAGCTGGCAGCGCGTGAGCGGGCCGACGCCGGACCGGCCCGCCCTGACGCCCTCCCACGTGTCGGCGGCGTTGTTGCCCAGCGCGGTAACCAGCCCCACGCCCGTGATGACGACCCTGCGGTTCTCCACCGGCATATGCGTCCAAACGGGTGCTCGATTGTCAGCCACGGGCGCCACGGCCATCGTGCGCGCCCCGGGTTTTACTCGGCCTTCAGCAGCCCGCGCCGGAGCGCGAAGCGAACGAGTTCGCTGCGGTGATGAAGGTCCAGCTTCTCCATGATCCGCGCGCGGTAGGTATCCACCGTCTTGGGGCTGATGAACAGCTTCTTGCCGATCTCGCTGCTGCTGAAGCCCTCGACGGTGAACCCCAGCACCTCGCGCTCGCGCTCCGTCAGCTTTCCGAGCGGGTCTTCTTCACCCGGCTCGGCCTTCTGCTTCAGGCCGCGCAGCAGCAGCTTGGCGCCGCTGGGATACAGGAACACGTCCCCGGCGGCGACGGTGCGGATGGCCTCGATCAGCTCCTCGTCGGCGCTGCTCTTGGTTACGTAGCCGCTTCCCCCCGCCTCCAGCACCGGCAGCAGGTGCTCTTCCTCGCCGTGCATCGTCAGCACCAGCACGCGGGCGGTGGTGCCCAGCGCGGCGATCTGCCGCACGGCCTCGAGCCCGCCCATCCCGGGCATCGACAGGTCCATCACCACGACATCGGGGCAGGTCTGCGGCACCTTCATCACCGCTTCTTCGCCCGTGCCCGCCTCGCCCACCACCACGAACCCGGGCTCCGCCTCCAGCAGCGCGCGCAGGCCGGAGCGCAGCATCGCGTGGTCGTCTACCAGGAGAATGCGGATTTGTGGAGGCATGCGCCGTCCGGGCTTGGGAACCAGGGGAGGAAAGCAGGACCGCCGCGGGGCCGGAATCTGGCCCGCGGCGGGTGCGAAAGCAAGCGTAGCCGCCGGATCAGAGGCGCGTAGACAGCCACTCCGGCGTCCACCGGGCCAGCTGCGTGGTGAGCAGGGTGAACTGCCCCGTGAGCATCAGCACGCCAAGGACGAGCAGCATGGCGCCGCTGATGCGGTTGATCCACGGCAGCCATCCCCGCATCCGCCGGAACGCCGAAAGGAAGCGCTGGATGAGCAGCGTGCTCAGCAGAAAGGGGATCGCCAGGCCGGCGGAGTAGACCGCGAGCAGGCCCATCCCCTCGCCCATGCTGCTGCGGGTGGCCGCCAGCGTCAGGATGCCGCCCAGCACCGGCCCGATGCACGGCGTCCACCCCGCCCCGAAGGTGACGCCCACGAGAACGGTGCCCAGGTACCCCGCCGGCTTGTCGGCCAGGTGCATGCGCCACTCGCGCCCGGCGCCGGGAAGGCGAAGGATGCCCAGCAGGTACGCGCCGAACAGGATCAGCATCACCCCGCCGATGCGCTCCAGCCAGGTGGTGGCGTAGCGCATCATCCCGCCCAGGAAGGTGGCCGAGGCGCCCAGCATCATGAACACGGCGGTGAACCCCGCCACGAAGAGCAGCCCGTGCACCAGCGCCGTGCGGCGCGCGCGCACCTCGTGGTCGGCCAGCTCGTCCAGGCTCATCCCCGTGATGAACGTGGCGTAGCTGGGCACCAGCGGCAGCACGCAGGGCGAGAGAAAGCTGAGCAGCCCTGCGGAAAAGGCGACGAACAGGCCCAGGGACTGGGATTCCATGCGGCGGAGCGGTGGATGTCGGGGCGCAAGGCAACGCGAACGGACACAAGAAGATGCCCACATTCTTCGCATCTGGCAATCGGCCGGCCTTGCGAGCCTCGTGCGGCGAGCGTCGATTTGGGACGCGGGACAGAAGCCGACGACCAGACGAGGAATGCCGATGGAAGGGGAGAGCGCCGCGCCGCCGTTCCTCCTGCGGGCGCACCAGCCGGGCGACGTGGGATGGATCGTCCAGCGGCACGGGGAGCTGTACTGGCGCGAGTACGGCTGGGACCACCGCTTCGAGGGGCTGGTGGCCGACATCGCCGCCAAGTTCCTGCTGCAGCACGACCCCGCCGTGGACCGCTGCTGGATCGCGGAGCGCAACGGCGAGCGCGTCGGCTCCGTGATGCTGTTCCGCGACACGGACGAGGTCGGGCGGCTGCGCCTGCTGCTGGTGGAGCCCTCCGCCCGCGGCCTGGGCGTCGGCGGGGCCCTGGTGGACGAGTGCATCCGCTTCGCCCGGCAGGTGGGCTACCGCACCATGCGCCTGTGGACCAACGATGCCCTGGTTTCCGCGCGCAGGATCTACGAGGCGAAGGGGTTCCGGTTGATGGAGGAGACGCGCCACGAGATGTTCGGCGCGGCGTCCATCGGCCAGACGTGGGAAAAGGACCTGGGCTGAAAAGCGGCGGGCCTCGCGAGAACACTCGCGAGGCCCGCCTTCGATTCGATTCGACCCAGCGCCTGTCAGTGAGCCGCCGCCTCGTGGGGGCGCTGCAGGTTGGGCATCATGTTCTTGATGCCGCTCAGCAGGTAGTCGATCACCTCGCCGGCCGTGTAGTCGGCGCGGTCGGCGCCGATGAAGCGGCGGAGGTTCTTCAGCTCGTCGCCGCTGGTGATCAGCGGCTTTTCCACGTAGCCGTCAGCCCGGCGCTGCCCCTTGCCGATGACGGCGAAGAGCGCGTTGCACAGGCACTTGCGGCCAGCGGTGTTTTCCAGCTCGCCGCCCTTCTTGACGTAGGTGTCCACCGGCTCGGCGGCGCAGCGGTAGTCGATGCGGCCGTTGTCGCGCTTGTACGCGTAGCGCAGGTAGCCCAGGTCGCACACCCGCTTGCGCTCGGCGTACGTGTCGGGGTGCGAAAGCGTTTCGCCGAGCTGCACCACCTTGAAGGGAAAGCCCGTGGGCGACGCGCGGCCGTCGGTCAGCACGTCGATGCGGTCTTCCTGCGCCTGGCGGATGACGTTGCGCTTGAGCTCGGGGGTGATTCCCGACTCGTCCGAGTAGGCGAACAGGGTGCCCACCTGGATCCCCGCCGCGCCCGCGGCCAGCGCCTCGGCCAGCTTCTCGGGCGAGCCGGCGCTCCCGGCGAGCCAGAAGGGCAGGCCCAGCTCCCTCATCTTGGCCAGGTCTACCTCGTCGCGCGCGCCGTACTGGGGCTCGCCCCGCTCGTTCAGCACCAGCTCGCCGCGGGGCGGGGCGTTATGCCCGCCGGCCGTGGGCGCCTCGATGACAAAGCCGTCCACGCGGCCCGAGGCCTTGCGCGCCATCATGGTCGCCAGCGAGTTGCTGGCGATGATGGGCAGGAAGTACGGCCGCTTGATGCCCTCGGGCTGCTGCTCCGAATGCACGCGCGGGTCGAAGGTGAGCAGCGCCGTCTCGTCGCGCCCCAGCCCCTCTACCTCCAGCTTCATGGACGCGGGCTCGTGCCGGGCAAAGCGGTCGAGCACGCCGGGGATCTCCTTGGGGATGCCGGCGCCCATCAGCACGTAGTCCACCCCGCCCAGCATGGCGCCGTACAGCGTGGCCAGGTTGGGCATCTGCACCTTGGTGAGCAGGTTGATGCCCACCACGCCGTCGTGCCCTTCCTTGGCCAGCCACACCTCGACGA
Source organism: Longimicrobium sp. (assembly GCF_036554565.1). Classification (NCBI taxonomy): domain Bacteria; kingdom Pseudomonadati; phylum Gemmatimonadota; class Longimicrobiia; order Longimicrobiales; family Longimicrobiaceae; genus Longimicrobium; species Longimicrobium sp. Next base: position 3,598 of record NZ_DATBNB010000504.1, read on the forward strand.
AGGCGGACAGGATGGTGAGCTGTTCGCGCACCTTGGTGACCACCTGCCGGTACATGGGGATTTCCTTGTACGGCTCGCCCGGGGCCAGGCCCTCGGGGCGGAAGTACTTCATCAGCACGTCGCCCGACACGTCGGGCCAGGGGAACGCCGCCATGGCGCGGCGCACGTGGCCGCCGATGTCGCCGTCCTGCAGCCGGCGGACGAGAAGCGAATCGATCGACGTGCCCGAAACCACGCCCAGGTGGCCGCGGAGCGACACCGCCTTGGCCAGCACCCAGTTGGAAACCCCCACCCCCATCCCGCCCTGGATGATCAACGGGTGCGCGACGGATTCAGTCATGTGCTCGCTGGAGATAGGGTTGCGCATGCAGGCCCCGGGCGGCTGACGAGTGTGCCATCAGCTCCGGCAACTTGCGATTATTCAACGACTTAGAGCCAGTAGGACCATTAAAGATGAGCGCAATTCACTCTCTGCGCAAGCCCCGCACGACTCAGGCCAGCCCGTCCGGACCGGGCATCCTGTTCTGTAACCCGTTGCAAGCCAGGAGTTTCCGGAACGATCGACAAACATCGTATATCGTATACGGATTCGGCGCCCAGGCTGCATCTGCTGAATTGCGGTCTCACGCGGAGGCGCGGAGGTCGCGGAGGAACAGCGAAGGCGTCCTCTGCCGTTCTCCGCGTTCTCCGCGCCTCCGCGTGACCCCTGCCGTTGCATGCTCGCGGCGCACGCCACAGCCTCTTATCTTGCCCGACGTCGTTAAGGATTTCCTCGGGATTGGAACGATGGGACAGATCGCACCGGCCACGCTCGAAGGGTGGTACGCACTTCACCAGGTGTTCTCGGCCGACTGGGCCGGGCTTCGCGCGCTGGCCCCGGAGCAGCGCGCCGCGATCGCGGATGAAGCTGCCGCGCTCTTCACCGAACTCGCCGAGGGAGCGGACGGCGGATGGAGCGCCGCCTTCAAGCTCGTAGGCGGCGGGGGCGACTGGCTGTTCGTGCACTTTCGCACCACCCTCGACGAGTTGGCCGAGGTGCAGCGCCGCGTGAGCGACAGCGCCCTGGGCGTGCACCTGTACCGCGAGTACGACTACCTGTCCGTCACCGAGGCGGGGCTGTACCACGCCACGGCGCAGGCGGCCCAGGAGGCGAAGCCGGGTTCGGACGAGTACAAGCGGATGATCCAGGAGGCGATGGAGGCCGAGGGCGCCGCGGCCCACGTGAAGTCGCGGCTGTATCCGCAGGTGCCCGAGGGGATGAAGTACCTGTCGTTCTATCCCATGAGCAAGCGCCGGGGCGAAACGCTGAACTGGTACACGCTTCCCGTGGACGAGCGCAGCCGGCTGATGCGCGAGCACGGGATGACGGGGCGCACCTTCGCCGGGCGCGTGTTCCAGGTGATCACCGGCAGCATTGGGCTCGACGACTGGGAATGGGGCGTTACCCTGTTCGCCCGCGACCCGCTGGAGTTCAAGCGCATCGTCACCGAGATGCGGTTCGACGAGGCGAGCGCGCTGTATGGCGAGTTCGGCCAGTTCTTCACCGGCATTCGTTTTGCGCCTGGCGAATGGCCGGAGGTGCTGGGATCGCGCCCGCGCGGCGGCTGAACCGGCCGCTTCGCCGGCGGCGGCCCGGGCCCGGATTCCGGGGCCGGGCCTTTTTGCGGGCCGCAGTCCACGCGCGAGCACACCATCCGGGCGGAGTTCTGGCCGAACCCTGCCCGTCCCCCGTACATTCTCCGGATGAACTGGACAACTCCCCTCGACGTCGTCGGCCGCACCACGGTCGGCATGCTCTCGGACTTCGGCCGCTTCAGCCGTTTCGTCTACGAGGCGGGCCGCTCCATGGGCGACGTGGGCACGTGGCTGGGGCTGACGGTGCTGCAGATGCGCAAGCTGGGCGTCAACTCGCTCCCCATCGCGCTCTTCCTGTCGGCGTTCACCGGGATCGTGATGGCGCTGCAGGCCTCGTACACCTTCACCGGCGCCATCCCGCTGTACTTCGTGGGCACGCTGGTGGGGAAGACGGTGATGCTGGAGCTGGGGCCCGTGCTCACCGGCCTGGCGCTTTCCGGCCGCATCGGCGCCAACATCGCGGCCGAGCTCGGGACGATGCGCGTTTCCGAGCAGATCGACGCGCTGGAAACCATGGCCTACAACCCGGTGTCGTACCTGGTGGTGCCGCGGGTGGTGGCCGGCACGCTGATGGTGCCCGTCATCGTGACCTTCGCCAACGTGGTGGGGATCGCGGCGGGGTGGATCACCGCGCTGAACATGCTCGACATGAGCAACGAGCAGTTCCAGTTCGGCCTGCGGCTGTTCTACGACCCGTTCGACGTGACGTTCTACATCATCAAGTCCATCTCCTTCGGGTTCGTGGTCACCATCGTCGGCTGCTACCAGGGCTTCAACACGCAGGGCGGCGCCGAGGGCGTGGGCGTGGCCACCACGCGCGCCGTCGTCATCGCCAGCGTGCTGATCCTGGTGCTGGACGCCTTCTGGGCCGCAACGCTGCTCCAGTCGTGAGCATCCAGCTGACGAACATCCACAAGGCGTTCGGCCCCAAGCAGATCCTGCGGGGGCTGTCGCTGCACGTGGAAGAGGGCGAAACCGTGGCCCTGGTCGGCTTCTCCGGCGCGGGCAAGTCGGTGACGCTCAAGCACATCGCCGGGCTGCTGATGCCCGACCAGGGGAGCGTGGTGGTGGACGGCAACGAGGTCCCCACCATGAAGCGCGAGGACCTGTACAAGCTGCGGCTGGAGATGGGGTACGTGTTCCAGTTCGCCGCGCTCTTCGACAGCATGACCATCCAGGAAAACGTGGAGATGGGGCTGGTGAAGAAGGGCGGCGTGGGGCGCAAGGAAATGGCCGAGCGCGTCAGCGAGTCGCTGGAGCGGGTGGGGCTGAAGGGGTTCGAGAACCGCCTGCCCGCCGAGCTTTCGGGCGGGCAGCGCAAGCGGGCCGGCCTGGCGCGGGCCATCGCGTACCGCCCCAAGTACCTGCTGTACGACGAGCCGACCAGCGGGCTGGACCCGGTGACCACCGAGGTCATCGACCGGCTGATCCTGAAGATGAAGGAAGACCTGGGGGTCACCAGCCTGGTGATCACCCACGACATGAAGAGCGCGTACAACGTCAGCGACCGCATCGCCATGCTGTACGAGGGCAGGGTGGTGGAAGAAGGGACCCCGGACCAGATCCGCAACTCGTCGAACCCCATCGTGCGGGGCTTCGTCGAGGGCCGCCCCGAGATGATCGAGGAGGCCACGCGGGCCGCGGCCGAGAACGGCGAGGACCGGGGGACGGGAGACGAGCGGAACGTGGATCACGGACACCGCGGGCCGCCAGGCCTGCAGCGGAGGGACCGATGAAGCTGAAGAACGAGGCGATGGTGGGACTGGTGGTGATCCTGGGGATCATCACCGCCGTGGCGGGTGCGGTGTGGCTCAGCGGCCGCAAGTGGGGCGGCGCCGACCGCGTGGTCACCGCGTCGTTCAGCAACGTCGGCGCGCTCACCGTGGGCAACCCGGTGAAGTACCGCGGGGTGAACATCGGGCGCGTGGCCAAGATCGACCTGGCACCGCGCGGAACCGGCGTGTACGTGGACCTGGAGATCACCCAGGACATCACCATGCCCAACGACCCCGGGGTGCTGCTTTCCAGCGAGTCGATGTTCGGCGGCTGGCAGGCAGTGATCGTGTCGCAGCCCGACTTTCCGGACCTGGCGTTCACCACCGCGCCGCGGCGTGACGTGCTTCCGGGGGCCTCGCTTCCCGACATCACCGAGCTCACCGCCGTCGCCGCGCGCATCGCCAGCGACATCGAGCTGCTTTCGGAGCGCATCCAGATCGCGTTCACCCCCGAGACGGCGGTGAAGATCCGCGAGACGATCGAGAACGTGGAGGGCGCCACCGAGCAGCTGAGCGGCTTCATGGGCGCCCAGATGGAGACCTACGGAAAGGTGGGCACCAACGTGCTCGCTACCACCGAGAACATCCGCCTGGCCTCCGTCGAGGCGCGGCAGACCATGGCGGCGGTGCGCGGCAGCATGCAGGGGGGCGACGTGCAGGCCATCATGGCCAACGCGCGCCGGGCCAGCGAGAACTTCGCCGCGCTCAGCACCGAGCTGCAGGGCGCCGCGTCGGGCGTTCCCGGGCTGGTGACCAGCGCCAACACGACGCTGAGCTCCTTCGGCCAGACGGCGACGACGTTCAACGAAATGCTGGCGGGGCTGCAGCCCGGGCTGGCCCAGGTGGGGCCCACGATGGCCGAGGCCCGCGCGGCCATGGCCTCGTTCAACACCCTGCTGACCAGCCTGCAAAGCCAGGAGGGCTCGCTGGGCCGCCTGCTGACCGACCCGGCGCTGTTCGAGGAAACGCAGCGCCTGATCGTGACCATGCAGCGGCTGATGGCCGACATCCAGGCCAACCCCGGCAAGTACGTGGGCGAGCTGCAGGTGTTCTGAGGCCCATGGCGCTCGTCGTACAGAAGTTCGGAGGAAGCTCGGTCGGGTCGCCGGAGCGCGTTCGCGCGGTGGCGGCCCGCGTGGCGCGCGCGCGCCGGCGCGGGGACGACGTGGTCGTCGCCGTCTCCGCCATGGGCGACACCACCGACGACCTGATCATGCTCGCCGGCGCCGTCACCGGGTCGGACAAGGTGGCGGCGGAGCATCCGCGCGAGATGGACATGCTGCTTACCGCGGGCGAGCGCATCTCCATGGCGCTGCTGGCGATGGCCATCTGCCGCGAGGGGGTGGAGGCGCGCTCGCTCACCGGCAGCCAGGCCGCCATCATCACCGACCAGACGCACACGGCGGCGCGCATCGTAGAGGTGCGCGCCGAACGGGTGCGTGAGACGCTGGATGCCGGCGCGGTCGCCATCGTCGCCGGCTTCCAGGGGGTCAGCACGGCGCGCGAGATCACCACACTGGGCCGCGGCGGATCGGACACCACGGCCGTGGCGCTGGCGTGCGCGCTGGGGGCGGACCGGTGCGAGATCTACACCGACGTGGACGGCATCTTCACCTGCGATCCGCGGCGCGTGCCCGGCGCGCGGCGCATCCCCCGGATCTCGCATGCGGAGATGCTGGAGATGGCCACCGCCGGCGCGCAGGTGATGCACGCGCGCGCCGTGGACATGGGCGCGCGCTACGGCGTGGACATCCGCGTGCTGTCGTCGTTCGTCGACACGCCCGACGATGACGAGAGCTCGCGCGGAACGTTGATCACCAAGAACCCCACGGGCATGGAAGACCTGGTTCTCACCGGCATCGCGTCGTCGCGCGGGCACGCCAAGCTGATCATTCGCGGCCTGCCCGCAGGAATGCGCACGCCCACGGACCTTCTCGTGGCCCTGGCCGAGGCGGGCGTCAGCGTGGACATGATCACCGAGACCCCCGAGGTGGGCGGCGGGGTGGTGGTGCAGCTGACCATCCGTGAGGACGACGTGGTGCGGGCGCGCGAGATCGCGGAGCGGGTGGGGACGGCGCTGGGCGGGGTGGGCGCGATCGAGGCGCGGACGGGGCTGGCGCGCATCGCGCTCGTCGGCAGCGGCATGCACGGGCGGCCGGGCGTCTATGCGGCGGCGTTCCGGACGCTGCTTTCCGTCGGCGTGGAGGTGGAGGCGGTGTCGACGTCCTCCATCTCCATCACGCTGCTGGTTCCCGACGACCGCGAGGACGAGGCGCTGCGGGCGCTTCATGCGGGCTTCGGGCTGGACCGCGCCGTGGCGGGTGCGGTCTGATGCACATTGCGCTGCTGGGCGCCACGGGTGCCGTGGGCCGCACCATGCTGCAGGTGCTCGCCGAGCGCAGCCTGCGCATCGACCGCCTGACGGTGCTGGCGTCCGCGCGG
>NZ_DATBNB010000505.1 GCF_036554565.1 Longimicrobium sp.
TTCAAGATCATCAAGCTCAACAAGCGCCGCCGCAACATCGTGGTGTCGCGCCGCGTGCTCCTGGAAGCCGACCGCGAGATCAAGCGCGACAAGCTGAAGAAGGAGCTCGAGGTAGGCCAGCAGCGCGTGGGCATCGTCAAGAACATCACCGACTTCGGTGCGTTCATCGACCTGGGCGGCATGGACGGCCTGCTGCACATCACCGACATGTCGTGGGGCCGCGTTGGCCACCCGTCCGAGGTGGTGGGCATCGGCGACGAGCTGGAGGTGAAGGTCCTGGACATCGACTGGGAGCGCGAGCGCCTGTCGCTGGGCCTGAAGCAGCTTCAGGACTACCCCTGGAAGGACGTCGAGACCAAGTACCCGGTGGGCGCCCGCGTTCGCGGCCGCGTCGTCTCGATCACCAACTACGGCGCCTTCGTGGAGCTGGAGAAGGGTGTCGAGGGCCTGGTGCACATCTCCGAGATGAGCTGGACGCGCAACGTCCGGCACCCGTCCAAGATCGTGTCGCTGGGCGATGAGATCGAGGCGGTGATCCTGAAGGTGGATCCGGAAGGCGAGAAGATCTCGCTCGGCATGAAGCAGATCGAGGAAGACCCGTGGCACGCGCTGCCGGCCAAGTACCCGGTGGGCACGCGCCTCAGCGGCAAGGTCCGCAACCTCACCAGCTTCGGTGCCTTCGTCGAGATCGAGCCGGGGATCGACGGCCTGGTGCACATCTCCGACATGAGCTGGACGAAGCGCATCCAGCACCCGTCGGAAGTCGTCAAGAAGGGTGACGACGTCGACGTGGTGATCCTGGGCGTGGACGCGGAGAACAAGCGCATCTCGCTGGGCCTGAAGCAGACCCAGGACGACCCGTGGGGCGACATCGCCACGCAGTACCACGCGGGCCAGGAGATCGCCGGCCCCATCACCCGCCTGCAGGACAAGGGCGTGGCGGTGGACCTGGGCAACGACGTCGAGGGCTTCGTGCCCGTTTCGCAGATCGGCGTGACCGGCCTGCAGAACCCGGCGGACGTGTTCGCCGAGGGCGACATGCTCGACATGCGCATCACCGAGGTCGACGCGGCCAACCACCGCATCGTCTGCGAAGTGGTGCGGGTGCCCAAGTTCGAGGGCGGCGAGCCGCAGTTCACCGTGGCGGCCACCCCGGCCGTCGCGGACGAGGCTTCGGAGACCACCGCGAGCGCCGACGACGCGCCCGCGGCCGACGAGGCCCCGGCTGCGGAGGCTTCGGCCGATGCGGCTCCGGCTGCGGACGAGGCTCCGGCTTCGGACGACGCTCCCGCCGCGGACGCCGGAACGGACGAGCAGGCGTAAACCTCCCGGACGCACCGCATCGCGCTGAAAACGGGCGCGGAGCTTCGGCTCCGCGCCCGTTTTGTCATCCGCAACCGACCGTGCTACCGGGCTTCCCAGTACGATTCCACGCCGTCGGTCAGCAGGTGCAGGAAGTTGTATCCGGTCTTGCTCTCGATGGCGTCGACGGTGGTGCGGTAGCTTTCCCACGAGGCGGTGGAAATCCCCGTGATGTTGGGCATGTCCACCGCGATCACCTCGATGCTGCTCGTCGACGTGGCCTGCGCCAGGCCCTGACCGTAGGGCATCAGCAGCGCGATCTTGTAGTTGCGCCGCGGGATGGCCACCTTGCCCGCGTTCAGCAGCGTGCCGCTGTACGAGTATCCGCCGGCCATGATGTAGATTTCCTTGTTGTTCGTCTGCGCCTGCGTCTGCAGGTACTGCTCGAACTTGTACCAGGGCCCGCCGTTCAGGTCCTGGTACTGCGGCAGGATGTTGGTCATCAGGAACGTCTGCTTATTGTGCTCCGACGACCAGGTGCGCTCCTCGCTGCGCACCATGTGGCCGCGGCTGAACCCCGAGTTCGTGTAGTCCGACGTCGTTACGCGGTAGCAGCCGGTGGGCAGCGTGCCGTCGGAGTAGAAGCTCGTGGAGCGCGCCGCGTCGCCGTAGTGCGTCTTGTTCAGGTTCCACGACACCCAGTTGGGCCCGCCGCGCGAGCAGTTGTACGAAATGTAGTGGGTGTTCTTGGAAAGCCGCACGTCGCTGGTGGACGACCCCGACGGCGCGCCGAACTCCACGTGGTTGCGGTAGATGGCGCTGGGGTAGGTGTAGAAGCTGGGTCCGTCGGGGTTGGTCGTGACTTCGGTCGGGCCGTCGGTGGAGCAGGCGGCCAGGGCCAGCATGGCGGCAAGACCCAGCACCGCGCGCGCGGTGATGCGAGGGAAGGGCATCAGCGTCCGTTCCTTGGGGGTGATTCAGAGACTCCGGGGATGACCACCGTTTTGCAACGTCGGTGCCCCACCAAGGAACGGCCGCTCGATCATCCCGCGGCCCCTGGCCGGGAGGCGCCACCCGCACTGGAGCCGCATGAGGATGGAACGCGTAAAGATGCTGGCGGGCGAGCTTTACGATCCCATGGACACCGGCCTGGTCGCCCGTCGCGAGCGCGCACGCGACCTGTGCCAGGCGCTGAACGCCACGGGCGAGGCCCGGCAGGCCGAGCGGCGGCGCATCGTGAGCGACCTGTTCTGGTCAGGTGGGGACACCGTTTTGGTGCAGCCGGCCTTCCCATCGATCACGGAGGAAGCGCAGTGAGGCCTCGCGTTACCGTCATCACCCTCGGCGTGGACCACCTGGAGCGGTCGCTCCGCTTCTACCGCGACGGGCTGGGCTTTCCGACAGAGGGGATCACCGGCGCCGAGTTCGAGCACGGCGCGGTGGTGTTCATCGACCTGCAGGCGGGGCTGAAGCTGGCGCTCTGGCCGCGGGCCAGCCTGGCGCACGACACCGGCCTTTCCGTCGCGCCTCCCTCCGCGACGGAGTTCACGCTGGGGCACAACGTCGCGTCCCGAGCGGAGGTGGATTCGGTGATGCAGCAAGCGCGGGCGGCGGGTGCCCGCATCGTGAAGGAGGCGCACGACACGTTCTGGGGCGGATACGCCGGCTACTTCCAGGACCCGGACGGGCACCTCTGGGAAGTCGTGTGGAACCCGTCGTTCGAGATCCAGGACTAGCCCCGGGCGACGCCGAGCCTTGCCCGCCGGGGCCGGCCCGGGCCATTGTGAGCACACGCCGCCCGCATTCCCCTGACGATCCAGTCCCATGGCCAACGCCCCGCTTGCCGCCCCGCCCGACGGACTTCAGGCCGTCGCCCTCACGGCCTCGCTGACCACCCCCGACCTGCAGGCGAGCCTGGCCTGGTACCACGAGGTGGTGGGCTTCGCGATCGACCAGCGCCACGAGCGCGAGGGCAGGCTGATGGCGGTGTCGCTGCGGTCCGGCGACGTGCGGATCCTGATCAGCCAGGACAATGGCGACAAGGGATTGGACCGGGCGAAGGGCGAGGGGTTCTCGCTGATGATCACCACCAGGCAGGACATCGACCCGCTCGCGGCGGCAATCAAGGCGCGTGGCGGCACGCTGGAGATGGAGCCGGCCACCATGCCCTGGGGGCCACGCATCTTCCGGCTGCGCGACCCGGACGGCTTCCGGTTGGCGATCTCGTCGCCGTAGCGCCGGGAGCGGCCGGAATCCTATACTCTCCGATCACCGTTCAGGTGAAGATCCGGCCCGCACCTCCACGCCTCTCCCGCCTGCCCATGCGCACGAGGCATCCGCTCGTTTCGCTGACCCTGCTTCTCACTCTCTGCGCGGCCGCCACGGACGGCGCAGCGCAGCAGCCCTCCGCCGCGCGGATGGTGGCGGAGGCGGCCCGCACCGAGCACTCCGATCCGGCGACCACGCTCCGCCTGACCCGCCAGGTGCTTCCGATGCTCGGGGCGCCCGGCTCCGACTCGCTGCGGATGCGTGCCCTGGTGCTGCGCTGCTGGGCGGCCGCCAGCGACGCGCCCGACTCGATCGCCGCGTGGGCAGAGGCGGGGCTGGCGGATGCCGTGCGGACGGGCGACGGGCGCGCCATCGCCAGCCTGCGCTCCTGCCGGGGGTACGCGCACCAGGAAGCCAACCGGTTCCGCGAGGCCGCCACGGACTTCGACAGCGCCGAGGCGCTGGCGCGCCGGCTGGGCGCGGCAGAGGAGCAGGCCGAGGC
>NZ_DATBNB010000506.1 GCF_036554565.1 Longimicrobium sp.
GAGCGACAACAGATAGGATGCGCGGAGATCCCTGGCGAGCGCCGTAGCGTCCGCGCTGTTCAGCCGGAGCGCCACGAGTTCCCGCCAGATCGCGGGGTCTACCTGTTCAACCCACTGCCGGATGGCGCGCAGCCACTGCCGCGACCCGGAGTAGGCGTACACGTAGGCTTGCGGCCACCGCGGGCGGCTGTAGGAGTCCCGGTTCATCCCGCCCTTGTACCCGCCATGGTCCCGTGTCGAGTCCCGGGTGGGGTACAGGTCGTTGCGGGGCCCCACCAGCCCGCTGCGAAGCAACGTCGAGGGCGCAGGCGTGTCGAACCAGGTCCGGGTGCCATACACACCGCCCTGCATGGGGTACAGCTCCACCCAGTTGGAGTGGCTGTAGAAGTCCTGCACGGGGTGAAGCGAGGCCCCGATGAGCACGGCCAGGTACACCATCCGGCGGTACCGCTCGGCGGGATTGGGGGCTGCCCTCACTTCGTCGGCCGCGGCGCTCACCGCTCTCTGCGTGTTCTGCGCGAGCCGGCTCCACGAGTTCTGGATCTGGGAGGTGGAGGTCAGGTTGTCGAAGTGAAGGTGCGCCAGCAATTGTGCGTTCGAGATCGTCTTGCTTACGCTGTAGTAGTCCACCAGCCAGTTGGAGACCTGCGCGATCTGAATGACCGGCGACCCGGGTGCGAAACCCTCGTCCTGCAGCGCGGACCGGGTCATGTCGTGGTGTGGCCCGGTGTCGAAGGCGCGGGCCGGCGCGGGCCGGGAGAGCGGGAATATCGCGAGTGTCAGAAGCAGCAGAAGCGGGCGCCGCTTGGGCCTTGCACGCATCGATTCCTCCACCGATCGAGGGTGTTTCAAGATGATGGGAGCGGATGGCAGATGATCGAAACGCCGCGAACATCCGCAGCCAGCAGAACGGGCACCATGGTTGATGCACCGGCAGCGCGCTGATCACAGGAGCAGCGTCTCCACCCGGTGCGCATGGACGGTGTCCTGCCCCGGCGGCCGATAGAACACGGTGAAGCGGCCGTCCTGCGAGGCCACCAGCGCCAGGGCGTCCGGCTGGTCGCGGACGAACTGCGCCGCGGACAGGTGGCGCGTGCCCCCCAGCTCCGACACGTCGACCTCGGAAGGGTGTGCGCCCACCACCGGCTCCATCACCACCACGCGCTCTACGGGCGCGCTCCCCCGCGACCGCGCGATCTTGGCCCCGAACGCCAGCAGGCCGTAGCGGTCGTCGATGATGGTGGCGCCGTCCACCGCGGTGAGCCCGGCCACCTGGTCCACCACCCGGCGCACCGCGTCCATCCACTCGGCGCGGTCCTCCTCGTCGGGCTCCATGGCCGCCAGCGACGACAGCCCCGTGAACGCCGGCTCGGCCGGGTAGTTGATCGGGTGGACGATGGACCTGCGCCACTCGTCGGAGTCGCGCGGCACGATCAGCAGCGACCCGCCGTGGCCGTGGGTGCGCATGGAGAGCGCCAGCTGCACCACCACGTTCACCGAGTCCGTCCACGACCGCGTGGAGGCGAACGCCAGCAGCGGCGAGGTGTGGAGCATCCCGGCGGGCAGGTCGCCCCCGCGCTCGTCCACCATCTTCACCTGGTCGCCGTGCAGCACGGCCACGTTGGCGAACTTGCCATCCTCCCGCGCGCGGCG
>NZ_DATBNB010000507.1 GCF_036554565.1 Longimicrobium sp.
CCGACCCAAACACTATGGACAAAATTGCTGTTAGACCGGACCAGAACTCCGATACTGACAAGACCGTCAATCGTGCGCTCTGTCTCCTCCCAATCAGGACTCTCTGGCCGACCGATCTCAAGAGCGGCAATCTTGGCTATATCATACCGTGTGACTGCTGGATGCGAACTCTGCAGAGAACGGATCAGAGATACCAACGATTCGCGGCCGTAAAACGCGTTATCAACGAGCTTCCTTAGGAGTTTTGCCGCCGGAACGGGTGAGCCCACGTAGAGGATGGTGTTCCCATGCCCTAGTCGAAGTGGCCCGCGTTGTATGATCCCCCTGTCAACTAAGCGGGCGACTGCTGCCTTGATGCTTTTACGATTCAACTCTTTTTGCTCAAGTAGATCGTAAAGCTCTGATGCTGGAAGGGGCTCTCGGTTGAGAATCGACGTGATTTCGTCGTGGAGCGAGCGGGCCATCATCGATGCTGAGGCAAGTGGGTGATACTCTGCGTAAGTATATTGGTACAGTATATCAAGCGCGCCGAGCACCGCAAAGTTTACAAGCCCGGAGGCACTAAGAGCCGATCTGAGCTCAACACTTGAGCAACTAGCGGCGCGGCCCCCCTCGGGAGCCGCGCCGCTTCGTCTTGCAATCAACTGATCGCGCGTCGGCGCGCCACCGCTCAGTCCGCTGCGATCGGCTCCGGCCGAGGCGCCGCTACCGGCGCGCGGTGCGCCTTCTGCGCGCCGCGGCGGAAGAGGCGGTTGGTGAAGTCGTCCAGGAGCGTGTAGACGACCGGCACCACGAACAGCGTCAGCAGCGTGGAGGTGATCAGCCCGCCGATGACGGCACGGCCCATGGGGGCGCGCTGCTCGGCGCCCTCGCCCAACGCCAGGGCCAGCGGCAGCATGCCGAAGATCATCGCGACGGTGGTCATGATGATGGGCCGCAGGCGCGTGCGCCCGGCCGAAAGCAGCGCCTCGCGCCGCCCCATCCCCTCCTCGCGCTGCTGGTGGCGAAATCCACCAGCAGACTGCCGTTCTTGGTCACCAGGCCGCGCGTGGCCCGCAGCGCCAGCGCCACGCAATTCGCGGCGCGTCCGACTAGGGCTAGGTGGCTCCGAGAACAGCGTCCGCCCTGTGCGCGCCGGCCCCGCGAAGGTACGCTCCCGCCCGATGCAGTGGGACGATGAGAGCAAGGACGGAAAGCATCGCACCGAACGCCACGCCCAGCACGACGGGCGGAAGTGTCGCCCTTTCACCCGTCGCGACCACCCACATTCCTGCGTGCAACGACCCGAGGGCCACGAACAGATGCGTGACGCACAGGTCCAGGTAGGCGCGGCGGAGGCGCGTAAGAGCGGCCGCAATCCCGGGGTCCGGCGGGAGTATTCTGTACGGGCGGTTGATGGCCAGGTGCACCCGCTCGATCGTGGGCAGGAACAGTGCGATGGCGACACCGACGAGCGGCAGGATCAGCCAGCGCCAGATGCTCGCAGGTTCCCACCGCGTTGGCGATCCCTCCGGCACGAAGTGCATGGGAATCCGCTCGGGAAGATACCGAAACGCCTGGACCGCCACGCCCAGCCAGATGACACCAAGTGCCACGTTCCCGTACGCCAGCCATTCCTGGCGGGCCGCGAGGCGGATGAACCACGGGGATTTCTCAGTCATTAGCCATGTACCTGCTGTCAGTCGCGGTCCGGAGAGCTGCCACTCCTCCCTGCCTCCAGCGAACGAGCCGGAGCGAGCGCACGTCCACCAACGCACCTCCGGCGCGGTACCTCGGGAAATACGGCGGCAAGCCCAGTGGCTCGTTCGGAAGCCGGAGGAAGAGCACCAGTGCGCCCGCCATCGCGAAAAAGAAGGCAACCAGGCCGTGTGCAAGCACGATCATCAGGTGGAATCCAATCCCGGCCCACAGGAATCTCGTACGCCACGCAGATGGCATCAGCAGTGCAAACGCAAGAAGCACCTCAAAACCGATCGGACCCCAGGTAGCCAACATCACCACTCCGGGGCGAGACAGGAGATCCGAGGCCGCCTCGTGCAGCGGCTCCATCACCCCGAAGACGGGGTGTGTGACCCAGTAGTATGCGGCCGTGCCGTCGGCCCATTCGGTAACGCCCAGCTTGGAGACGCCTGCCTGGAGGTAAACGATGCACACCTGGATCTTCGCCATCACCAAGGCAGAACTCGCGATGATAGCGACGCCCAGCGCCGTCCGGGTGGGACGCCGCCGGGGGGCCCGGTCCCAGTGCCACACGCGCGAATCGGCAAGCGCGACCGGGATCATCAGCATCGTAAGTACCACGGCCAGCTGGTCGCCGCCTTCCGGAGCGGCCGTCGAGGCCATGAAGCTCGCCGAAACGTACCAGTGCGGAATCGCCGTTAGCCGCGGCCGCCAGCCGCTGGCCACCAGCAGCAGTACACCGATCGCGACGTACTGCGCGAGGTGAACCGACTCTGGAGGAAACAGGTCGAAAAGACTGTACCGCAACCACGGGTGTTGCGGGTACATCCCGGCGTACTCGGGTCCAAGCGGATAGAACATCGCCTCCGGCGAGTTGAACGCCAGCGACACCAGCGTCCCGAGGGCAACCAGCGTTCGGGCGGTACCGTAAACGTTCGACCACGGTGTGAACCACCAGGGCGCGCGCCTCACGAGAGTCTCCGATCGGTGCAGTGGATGCTGAGTGCGATGATGTGCCCGGGCATTGCCGTTTTGTGGCGGAACTTCGCCCAGGCCCACGGCAGCGGCTGCCGCCGCTCTACGACGATGCGGCCGCAGTAGTTCTGGACCCAAGTCGTGTTTTCAAGGCGGACGAAGTCCAGTTGTTTTGTGGATTCGACGCATGCCGCTACCGACGTATTGCACGGTTGCCATGCCTGGGGACGCACCGAGGTGACCAGCACGCCCAGCTCTCGGAATTCACCCCGGGCAGCCTTGCGCAGGCCGAACCAGTTGCGGGCGTCCGCGTGCGTGAACGTAGCCCTCTTGAGGCCGCTCTCCGTAAGGGTGTAAGCCCGGAGCACTTCCTCCCGAGGGCTGCGCGTGAAGAACGACCATCCCTGCGGGGACAGCAGGAAGTACTGCGTGCGGGCGTCGAATGTGACGCTGAGGGGGCTGGAGGGCATCGTGGCCACGACGGAATATAGAAATACGAACCCCCAGACGGTCCACGCGCATCCGAATGCCATCGCGACGAACCGGCCCCGCGATTTACGGGCGGAGGAAACCTTGCGCCGCGGGTTAGAAACTAGTGCAGGTCGCATGCGGTAACTCGGGCGTGCCGGGTTACAGGGTTTGAGCTATGGAAGCAACGAACTGCTCACGCTGCAGGCCATGGAGCGCCACGGATCGCCGTAGACTGTTACGGACGTTCCACACAAGGTATATGTTCACCGCCAAAGCCACGTTGACCCCGCCCACGTAGTTGACGGCGACCGCGGCCGTCCACCCCGCCGCCAGGAATACGCCGGCCACACAAACGGTGGGGGAACACGGGATGGCGGCGATTACCGCTGCATCTTCCTCGGAGTCCTGCGACTGGACAGGTTCCGCCACCTCCCAACCGCCGCTACCGCCCCCACCACCGCCCCCGCCCCCACCGCTGCCATCGGGACGCTCATAGACTTCGTAGCTGATCCGGGAATCCGCCTCTGGCGCCACGGGATAAATCGCGCGTTGGTCGTTCAGCATCTGATCCGTTTCGATCTGGCGGGCGCTCATCTCTGCCGCGGCCGTCTGGAACTCCGGCAGATTCTGCAGGGCGCTGAGCACCCGCTCTGCGCCAAGGCTCAGTGCGTGCTCGATCCGGACCGGATCTCCCGACCGGGCCTCGCCCGCGAACCAGGAGACGAAGCCTGCATCATGAGCATGGAGTTGCGCGATGACGTCCGTCTGGATCCTCGCAACGTCATACAGGTCCTGCGGATCGGTGACGTGATTGCTCAGCCGGAGGTACGTCGCCACGTAGGGCACCGCATCCGCTACGGGGCCGTGCATGAATAGAAGTCCCCTAAGTACCTCTTCATTGGAAAACTGCGCGACCGAGTTCGGCTGAGCGGAGCCCGCCTGCCGTGCGGCAGGTACGTTGATGGCATCCGTGCACGCTCCGCTAGCCACGAGCGTGATCAGCGCAGCACCGCGCAGCAACGCGCGAACGGGGGTGAAGGTCAGCGTGCTCAACATCTCATCCTCATCCTGTATCGTGAGAAATGGGAAGCTGTGCGAATGGGGTATGGATTGTCTGCGTTCTCCCGTTCGCAACCCTTTCCCACCGTAATTAGCGTGCCAGCCGGTAGTCACAGTGCCGTGCACAGCCGCTCGCGAAACCTGTGACCTCCATGAGGGCCAGTGCATCACTGAGGTCCTGCGCGGCGCGCTGATGTGACGGGCATCTGCTCCTCGCCCCGCACCATCGCCGCTTACGAGCAGAAGCGGCGCGGCCTCTCGGGAGCCGCGCCGCTTCGTCTTTCATCGAGCCGATCGCGCGCCGCGCGTCGCCGCTCAGTCCGCCGCGATGGGCTCCGGGCGCGGCGCCGTCACCGGCGCGCGGTGCGCCTTCTGCGCGCCTCGGCGGAAGAGGCGGTTGGTGAAGTCGTCCAGGAGCGTGTAGACCACCGGCACCACGAACAGCGTCAGCAGCGTGGAGGTGATCAGCCCGCCGATGACGGCGCGGCCCATGGGGGCGCGCTGCTCGGCGCCCTCGCCCAGCGCCAGGGCCAGCGGCAGCATGCCGAAGATCATGGCCACGGTGGTCATGATGATGGGCCGCAGGCGCGTGCGCCCGGCGGAAAGCAGCGCCTCGCGCCGCCCCATCCCCTCCTCTCGCTGCTGGTTGGCGAAATCCACCAGCAGAATGCCGTTCTTCGTCACCAGGCCCATCAGCATGATGATGCCGATCATGGTGAACACGTTCAGGTTGCCGCGCGTGGCCAGCAGCGCCAGCGCCACGCCGATGAACGAAAGCGGCAGCGCCAGCATGATGGCCAGCGGCTGAAGGAACGAGCCGAACAGCGACGCCAGGATGATGTAGATGAAGATCACCGCCATCCCCAGCGCCGCCAGCACGAATCCCTTGGTTTCGTTCAGGCTCTGCACGTCGCCGCGGAACACGGTGCGGTAGCCCGCCGGCAGCCCCGCGGAGTCCAGCGCCGCCTGCGCCGCCGCCGCCACGCTCCCCGTCGCGAAGCCGGGAAGCACGCCGGCGGAGATGGAGATCTGCCGCTCCAGCGACGCCCGCTCGATCTGCTGCGGGCCCATCCCCGGCCGCACCGTGGCCACCTGCGACAGCGGGATCATCGCCGGCCGCCCGCTCGCGCCATCCATCGAGCTGCTGGGCACCACGATCCCCGCCACGTCGGCGGCCGAGGTGCGCACCGAGTCAGGGTAGATGACGACGACGTCGTGGCTGTAGCCCTGCTCGTCTTCCCACTGGGTGGCGCGCTGGCCGGTGAACAGCGGCTGCAGCGTCTGCGCGATGCTGCTGATGCCCACGCCCGCCGCCCACGCCTGCTCGCGATCCACGTCCACGTCCAGCTGCGGGATCTCGCCTTCCTGGCTGCTGTTGGGCTCGGCCACGCCGGGGACGCTTTCCAGCACCGCCATCACCTGCTCGGCCGCCAGCTTCAGCCGCTCCTGCTCGGGCCCCTGCACGTTCACCTGGATCGGCTGGCGGAACCCGCCGAAGATGGTGGGCGTGCCGGTGATGTTGGCCCGCGCGCCGGGAATCCGCGCCAGCTGGGCACGCAGCGCCTCCTGGATCTCCTGCTGGCTCCGCTCGCGCTCGTGCCGCGGCTTCAGCTTCACGAAGATGCGCCCGTTGTTGGGCGAGCCGCGGAAACCGCCGCCGATGGACATGTAGGTGAAGTCCACCTCGGGCATCTTCCGCAGCATGGCGCCGATGTCGTGGCCTCGCGCGACGGTGTACTCCAGCCGCGAGCCGGGCGTCACGCGAAAGTTCACGTTGAACTCGCCGCCGTCGAAGTCCGGGACCCAGGTAAAGCCCAGCCGGGGGATGATGAGCATCGATGCCACGATGCAGGCCGCGGCGAAGCCCACGACCGTCTTGCGGTGGTCCAGCGCCCAAGCCAGCCCGCGCGGATAGCGGTCCGCCACGCGCTCGAACCAGGCGTTGAAGGAGAGCGCCACGCGGCGGATGGGGTTCCTCGCGCGCGGCTGCGCCTCGCCATGGTGCTGCGCCTCGGGGTCCGGCCACACGCTGGAAAGCATGGGGTCCAGCGTGAACGACACGAACAGCGACACCAGCACCGCGAACGCCACGACCACGCCGAACTGAAAGAAGATCAGCCCGATCTGCCCGCCCATGAAGGCCACGGGAATGAACACGGCGATCACCGCCAGCGTGGTGCTGACCACGGCCAGCCCGATCTCGCTCGTCCCCTCGCGCGCGGCGGTGTGATGGTCCTTCCCCATCGACACGTGCCGGACGATGTTCTCGCGCACCACGATGGCGTCGTCGATCAGAAGGCCAATAGCCAGCGACAGCGCCAGCAGCGTCATGGTGTTGATGGTGAAGCCGAACACCCACATCCCGAAGTACGCCGAGATGATGGAGATGGGCAGCGCCAGCCCGGTGATGATCGTGGAGCGCCAGGAGTTCAGGAAGAAGTAGATGATGGCGATGCAGAGGATGGCGCCCAGGATCAGCTCGTGCTGCACCGAGTCCAGCGAGGCGCGGATGCGGCGCGAGTCGTCGGTTACGACGGTCATCTTCACGTCCGACGGCAGCTGCGCCTGCAGCGCATCCACCTCGGCGCGCACGCGGTCCGCCACCTCCACCGTGTTCGATCCGCTGATCTTCAGGATCTCGACGGAGAGAGCGCGACCCTCGTTCAGGTAGCTGGCGCTGCGGGCCTCGGCGGTGCCATCCACCACCGTGCCCACGTCGCCCAGGCGCACGGGCACGCCGCCGCGCACGGCCACGGTCACGTCGCGGAAGGTGCGCGGGTCTTCCACGCGGCCGGTGATGCGAACCAGCCGCTCCACGTCGCCGCGGCGCACGCGGCCGGCGGGCACTTCCTGGTTTTCGCGCTGCAGCGCCTGCGTCACCTGCGGGGGCGAGATGGCGTACGCCCGCATGGCGTCGGGGTTCAGCTGCACCTGGATCTGCCGGTTCGTGCCGCCGATCAGGTTCACGCCGCCCACGCCGGGAATGGCCTCCAGGCGGGTGCTGATCACCTCGTCGGCCAGCTCCGTCAGCTCGCGCATGGGCCGGTCGCCGCTCTGCACGGCGATGGACATGATGGCGCGCTCGTTGGGATCGAACCGGATGATCACCGGGTCGGCGATGTCCTCGGGAAGCTGGCGGCGGATGCGGGCGATCTTGGCCTGCACCTCCTGCTGGGCCTCCATCACGTTCACGCCCAGCTGAAGCTGCACGCGAACGAGCGAGCTGCCCTCCATGGAGGTGCTGGCGATCTCCTGGATCCCCTGCACGGTGTTCAGCGCCTCTTCGATGGGCTTGCTGACCTCGCGCTCCATCACCTCGGGGCTGGCGCCGGGATAGGAGGTCTGCGCCACCACGATGGGGTAGCTGACGTCCGGGTATTCGTCGATGGCCAGCCGCTGGTAGCCGATGACGCCCAGCACCACCAGCGTCACCATCATCATGGTGGCGAACACCGGCCGCTTGATGGATACGTCCGAAAGGAACATCCCCGCCTTCTCTTCGTCTCTTGGTTTTCGGATGTCATCCCGACGGAGCGGCCACGCAGAGCCGTTCCCACCCCACCGATCGCAACGACTTGTCATCCCGACGGAGCGGCCACGACGAGCCGTTCCCAGCACCATCGCTCGCTACGACCTGTCATCCCGACGGAGCGGCCACGACGAACCTGCCTCTGA
>NZ_DATBNB010000508.1 GCF_036554565.1 Longimicrobium sp.
TCTCTCTTTCAGCAGTTTCGCGGCATGTCGTCACTCGGCGAAAATCGCACTTCCAAGCAGCCCTCCGCGGGCATGGCCACGGGCAAGCCGGCCCCGGGCGACGTCTCTCCCCGGGTTCCCGCCTGGCTGGTGCGCGGCGGCATCGGTGTGGCCGTGCTGGTCGTCGCCATCTGGGCCTGGTGGGCGGCGCGCGCGCCGGAGCTGCCGCGCATCGCCTACACCGAGCTCCTCAGCGCTGTCTCGCAAAGGAAGGTCTCCGCCCTGACCGTGCGCCCGGGGGACGTGATCCTGGGTGAGTGGGCCGGCCCGGTGGGCGCGGCCAACGGCTCTGATCCGGACTTCGCCGTCGCCTTCCCCGTGGAGGAAATCGACGGGCTGGCCGCGCGCGCCGAGGCCGCGGGGGTCAAGCTCACCCTCGCCTCCCCGCCCACGCGCGCCACGCCGGAGAGCGTGCTGCGCGGTCTGCTGACGCTGGCGCTGCTGGTCGGCGCGGGATGGTTCCTGTTCCGCCAGATCCACCAGGGCGCCGGCGAGGAGCTGGGCGGCACCGGCGCGTCGGACGTGACGTTCGACGACGTGGCGGGCACGCAGGGCGCGGCGGACGAGCTTCGCGAGATGGTGGACTTCCTGCGCGCCCCCGAGCGCTTCGCCCGGCTGGGCGCACGCATTCCCAAGGGCGCGCTGCTCGTCGGCCCGCCGGGAACGGGGAAGACGCTGCTGGCGCGGGCCGTGGCGGGCGAGGCGGGCGTCCCCTTCTTCTCCATCTCCGGCTCGGAAGTCACCGGCTTCCTCGTCGGCATGGGCGCGCACCGCATCAAGACGCTGTTCAAGCGGGCGCGCAAGAAGGGCGGGGTGATCTTCATCGATGAGATCGACGCGCTGGGCGGCAAGCGCGGGCGCAACCGCAGCCACAACGAAGACGACCGCACGCTCAACCAGCTGCTGGTGGAGATGGACGGCTTCGATCCGCTGGCGGGCGTGGTCGTCATCGCCGCCACCAACCGCCCCGACGACCTGGACGAGGCGCTGAAGCGTCCCGGCCGCTTCGACCGCATGATCACCGTCAGCCCGCCCACCTCCGGCGGCCGCGAAGAGATCCTGCGGCTGCACGTCGGCCGTCGCGGGATTCCGCTGCACGCGGAGGTGGACCTGGGGCGGCTGGCGCGGCTGACGCCGGGATCGACGGGCGCCGAGCTGGCCAACCTGCTGAACGAGGCCGCCATCGCCGCCGCGCGCGAGCAGGAGCCCTCCGTCCGCTGGGCGCACGTGGACGCGGCGCGCGACCGGCTGCTGCTGGGCAAGGAGCGCAAGGGGTTCCGCGCGATGGACCAGGAGCGGTGCACGGTGGCGTACCACGAGGCCGGCCACGCGCTGGTGGGCGTGCTGTGCGCCCCCGAGGACGGGCTTCACAAGGTGACCATCCAGCCCCGCGGCCAGGCCATGGGCGTCGCCTACTTCTCGCCCTCGGACGACCGCTTCCTGTACCGGCGCAGCTACCTCGAGGCGCTGATCATGAAGGGGCTGGCGGGGCGCGCCGCCGAGGAGCTGGTGTTCGGCCCCCTGGCCATCACCAGCGGGGCGCAGAACGACCTTCAGCAGGTGAACGGCATCGCCCGCAAGATGGTGTACCAGCTGGGGATGGGCGACGACACCGGGCTGCTGATCCACGATGGCGAGGCGGGGAGCCTGAGCGCCGAGGCCCACGCGCGGATGGACCGCGAGGTGAAATCCATCCTGGAGCGGCTGTACGCGCGGACCCGCGAGGTCGTCGCGGCCAATCGCGAGCCCCTGGCCGCGCTGGCCGTGGCCCTGCTGGAGCGCGAAACCATCGAGGGCGACGAGGCGGTGGAGATCATGGCAGAGGCGGGCACCACGCGCCCTGCCTGGCTGGCCGACGCCCTCGCGGCATCGCTGGCCCCATCTACCAGGCTGCCCTCCGCGGCCTGACACGCGATCTCATCCTGGAATCTGCGAGGCCCCGGACACGCCGTCCGGGGCCTCGCGTGCGTTCACGGGCAGCGGCGCGGCGCGATCCCTGCGCACCGGCGTGGATCGCGCGCGACCACGCCCCGCAACCCTGTTCCGTTCATGAGCTTTTCCCTCCTGCGCTTCGGCCTCAACGAGATGCTCACGTGCGGCGCGGACCTGCGCCGGGCGGCGCTGGGTGCCACGTCCATCGAAGAGGTGGCCGATTCCGTCGTGCGCTACTTCTACGCACAGGCGCTGGGCGAGGACGGAAAGCGCGAGTGCGTGATGGCGCGCTTCTACATGACGGTGCCGTTTGTGTCGCTGCCGCCGGAATCGCAGCAGTTCGCGGCGCGGTTCCTCGGCGATCAGCCCGCCGGGCCGGAGCTGCAGTGCCTGACGCTGCTGGGAACGGTGGGCGACGAGCCCGGGTGGAACTCGCGGTGGACATCGCAGGGGCACCATGCGATTCCGCTCCCCACGGTGGAGTTCGTGAAGAGCGCCCCGATGATCGCCGAACTGGTGAGGGCGGTGGGGCTGGAC
>NZ_DATBNB010000509.1 GCF_036554565.1 Longimicrobium sp.
CGCCTGAACCCCGCCGTCCACGCCGGCCGTCCCCCGCGGGACGGCCGGCGCGGCGATTACGCGCAGTAGTTCTGCACGCGGACCACGTAATCTACGCCGTAGGTCCAGAACGCCGAGCCCGGATCGCTCTTGTCGCTCTGCAGCTCGCCGTGGCCCTTCAGGTGGTAGCGGTCGCGCGGGATGGCGTACGCCCTGGTGATGTCGCAGCTGAGCCGCGCCGAGAAGTTGAGCTGCGCGTCGCTCCAGGTGGTCTGCGAGGCGTACCCCGCGTGCTCGATGCCCACCGTGAAGTCGTTGGACTGCACGCCGTTCAGGTAGGTGTGGGTTCCGCCGTTGCGCGCGGCGTCGTAGTACGCGCCGATGTGCCAGGCGCGGTTGGACTCGCGAACCAGCTGCGAAATCTGGATGGAGCCGTCGGCCATGTCTACCGGGCGGCTGACCACGTAGTGCGCGCTCAGCCCGCGGTCCAGCAGGGTCTGCAGGCACCCGTTCCAGTAGTCGCCCTCGCAGGTGTGCAGGATGATCATCTGCTGCTTGTACGGATGCGACGTGTTGGTGGGCACGGCGGGGCGGGCATTGTAGTTGGGGTTGGCCCGCCACAGAGCGCCCGAAACGCAGAAGTCGGGCGCGCACTCCACCGCCGCCGCCGCCCCCACGTCCACCTTCACCATCTCCCGCGGAATGGTGGCCGTCACGGCCCCGTTCTCGTCGCGCGCCACGGCGCCGTTGCGAAGAACGCCGTACACGCCGTTCTGCACGTACATGGCGCGGATCTCGGCGCTGGCGATGCCGCTGTAGCGGGCAACCGCCGGCGCCCAGGCGCTCACGTCGTCACGGTCGATGCTCAGCTCGCCCGCCTGCGCCCCCAGGAGCGCGGCGGCCGCACGCACGTTGGCGCGCACGTCGCTCTGCGCGGCCACGATGGAGACGCCCGCCAGCGACGCGCCGCGCGCGAGCTGCGCCCCGCGAAGCGCCATCACCCCGTACGCGCGCCCCTGCCCCGGGAACTCCTCTTCGCTGCGGATCATCTGCAGCTCGGTGGCGTGGTAGCCGATGGCCTTGAGCAGCGACGCGGGGACGTTGAACTCGGCCCCGGCGTCGGCGAACACCTTGTCGAGGCTCGCCTGCGAGGGCGCCGCGATCTCAGGATCCGCCGCATCCCGTCCAGAGGCGGGGTTGTCGGCGCAGGCGGCAAAAAGCAGCGCCGCGCCGGCCACGAGGGCCGACGTGTAAATTGTCCGCATCAGGCATTCTCCGGGCGTGGGGTGTGTACGGCTGGAACCCGTCCGTACGGCAAGGAGCGATCCGCGTCCCGCTCAGGCCCTGACTGGCTTTGTTGCGATCGACGCAAGCCGTTGCCGCTGATCCGGATGCACCCGCTCCCCCGTTCGCGTACAGCGAAGTTGATGAACCAATGGGAGCGATTCACCCGCACCGTTCTGGTGCATCCCGATCCCGATGAGTGCAGCCGGACAGCCGCGCCGGTGTCGAGTCAGGTACGCTCGTAGAAGGGCGGCGGCTCGACGCCCAGGGCGCGCAGATACACGTAGCCTTGCCCGCGGTGGTGCACCTCGTTGTCGATCACGTACAGCAGAAGGTCGTGCACCTTGCCGGGGAACTGCCCGAACGCGGTGGTGGTCTCCTGGAACCGCGCCAGCGGGATTTGCGCCCAGAGGGTGTCGATCTCAGCCGTCGCCTCGTCCCACTCGCGCAGCAGGTCGGCCTTGGGGAGTGCCTGGCGATCCCAGGACGCCGCCCACTCCTCGCTCACGATGCCGCGGACCATCGGCGCCGCCATCACGAGCATCTCCAGCGCCATCGTGCCGAAGGACCGCATCCCGCCGAGCGTGAAGGTGAAGAGCTGGTCCTCGGGAAAGGCGTCGATCACCCGCCGGGTCAGGCGGCGGTGCCCCTGCCAGTGTTCCCGCAGTGCTTCGGGCGAGATGACGGCGGCGGTTTCGGGAGTGGTAGACATGCGGTGGCCTCGGGTACGGGGTGGGATGATGGCGGGCCGATCTTCGGCGTTTCTGCGGTCAGCGCCCACAGTCTACTCCGTGGCCGTTGCGCCCGCAAGCATCAAGTTGACCGCTTTGCCACTCCCCTTGACGCGAGCCGCTCGCGTGAACTCAGTAGTACTCTCGCACATACCCGTACGTCTTGTCGAACAGATCGCCATCCCGGTGCAGTTGGTACTGGAGAAGCGTCCGACGTACGGCGATCTTCACCTCGCGCTCACCAGCAGCCGTCTTCTGCCAGCCAGGAAAACGTACTGTTCGGACGATCGCGTCGATGTCGTTGACGATGCGCTCCACGATGATGGGCGTCGACGCGGTGCGCACCTGCTGAAACAGCTCCGTCAGCGCCTCCTTCCCCAAGTCCTCGTCCACCGCGGGCGGTATCTCGCGCTCGGCCATCACAACGTCTCTCGCCAGGTCCAGCAGCGCCTTCAGGAACTCCACGCTGTTCACCATCCCGCGCTCATGGCGGTGCTTCAACTCCTCCAGACGCTCCGACAGGGCGCGGAACTCCGGCGAGCCGACTCGCTTGCGCAGGCGCGCTGTGAGCTTGATATCGATCTCCCGCGCCTTCTTCTCGGGGTTGGGTGAT